>JAFDHS010000117.1 GCA_019308655.1 Deltaproteobacteria bacterium | reverse complement strand
CCATTGCCCAGGGGCCCAAGAATAATTACGGACTCGCCCTTTTGGACACGGGAAAGTTTTGCCGTACGATTTCCTACTACCTTGTAAAGAACTTCAATGCCCTCTATGCCCTCCTGCTTTGGAATACATCTGTTTATGGAAAAAGGACGGGAAAGAAGTGCCGCCGACCTGTCCGGCATCCGTAACATAATGAACTGACCGGGTTTTGCATCCGAATAACCGGTGCATTTTAAACCGATTCTGTAATATGATGGGCAGACCTGTTTATTCCATAATACCTGAACTTTTTTTTGAACCATATCAAACAAACCCTAACCCGGATAAACCGGAACCGGAATTATTTGCCACAAAGTATTTTTTTTAGATTATATCCTTCGTGTCTTTGTGTCTTGGTGGCGGAAACATTCTGAAATCGCTTTTAATCGTTCCAAAACCGGTGGATGGGAATAATTTAAAAACACATAGAAAGGATGGGGAATAAGGTTGGAAAGGTTATGAACCGAAAGTTTTTTTAAGGCATCGGACAGAGACCGGCGATCTTTGGTTGTTTCCACGGCGAATTGGTCCGCTTCATATTCATTTTTGCGGGAATACCTGTGCATGAAGAGTTCCAGAAAAAAATGTATGGGTGAATATAAAACACTAAAAAAAATCAGTCCCGCATATACGGAGTTTCGATCCATGTAGAATGCATCAAAAAGCCCCTGGCAGGAAAGGAACAGGGACAATAAAAACAGCATGATTCCCGTCTGCACAATGCCGATAATCATTGCTTTCAGAATGTGTTTTTTTTTGTAATGCCCCATTTCATGCGCCAGAATTGCCACCAGCTCCGAAACGGAGTGTTGTACAATAAGCGTGTCAAACAAGACGATACGCTTATGCTTACCAAAACCGGTAAAAAAAGCATTGGACTTCCCTGACCGCCTGGAACCGTCCATAACAAAAATATTTTCCAGAGAAAAATTTATAGAACGCGCATAAGACATTATGGAATCTTTTAGTTTACCATCCTCGATAGGGCTGAATTTATTAAAGAAAGGCAAAATCCAGGTCGGCGCTATAAACTGAACCAAAAGCATAAATAAAGTAATGGCTATCCAGCAATACCACCAGGCATCGGCCCCGGCATATTCAAAAAAAGCAAGTATCCCCGATAGAAGCGGTACTCCCAGCAGTATCGAAATAATCAGGGTTTTAACCAGATCCATGACAAAGGTGGGGCATGTGGTTTTGTTAAATCCAAAGCGCTGCTCAATCACAAAGGTTGAGTAAATGCTGAACGGTAAAGATAAAAACGATTTAAACAAGGCCAAAACACCTATGTATATCAGGCCGGTCAAAACAGCCCCCTGGTTCAAGGATCGAACCCATTGATCCAGAAGAGGGAATCCTTTTCCGAACCAGAATACCAGAAACACAAGAATATTAAACGTGGAGGTAACCCATTCAAAACGGGTATTTACACGCAAATATTCCTGAGACTTGCGATAACGGTCTGCATCATACAATCCACGGAAGGTCTCAGGGAGTTCATCCCTCAACATCCTGAGGTTCAAAAAATCCGCCAGACCGTGCAGTGCAAGGTCAACAAAAATGGCAACCAGAACAATGGCAGCAATACTCGAGCTGGAAACGGACATACAAACAAAAAACGAGCTTTCAGGTGACATGTTTGAATTTTTGTTTTTATTTGTTAATCATTTCCTTCAACTTGCCGGAACATTTAAACGTTACGATTCGCCTTTTGGGCAGTATCATATCATCTCCGGTTGCCGGATTTCTTCCTTTCCGTTCTTTTTTTCCAGTTACGCAAAATTTCCCGAATCCGCTGATCATAACATCTTCCCCATTTTCCAATGTATCCTTGATTATTTCCAAAAGCGATTCAATCACATCAGAAGATTCATTTTTGGAAAAGTCGAGTCTCTGGCGAATGGATTCTGTTATCTGTGTTTTTGTAAGGGTCATGGATAAAGATACTCCTTTGATATGTAAGGTTTTTTATGCATTAATATCTGTGAGGGGGAAACTACTTTCAATACTTTATTTTGTCAAGAACTTAAGAACCGGGTTTTTAGGAACGCAGACAAAATAATTGAGAAATTATTTAACAGTTTACTATTTTTTCCAGAATTCAACAACACAAAACACGATAATTCGATGAAAAAACAAGAATATCACAACCTATGGCTTTTAAAACAGGTCATGGGGAAAAGGCTTATTATACTCAATTTATGCATTGACAACCCATTAATAAATGGATACAGAGTACAGCTTGCTTATTATTAAGATTAAAATTCGCAACTTTGAATTTCTGCATTATTATTAATGATGTGGAAATAAAAAATGCATGTTTACGTTTACCTGAAGCCCGGTAAGGATTTCGTATCGGAGCCAAAAATACTTTTTTTTAAACGGTAACTGCGAAGCCTCTCTTAAAAAACTAAATTTACGGGCATTTAATTGGAAATTGGAAAGTAGAAAGGAAGAGTGTGGGAATGAGTTCAGTGGACTATTTGACACAATTTGTGGAAATAAACCGCGCCCTGTGCGATGGAGCCGATAACCGCAGTGTCATGAATCTCGTTGCGAAGCGGTTGGCGACAAGTCTCGATTTGAAAGGGTGTCTGATCAAAATCAAACCGATTGATGGAGGCGCCCTGGAATTGCTTTCCAGCTATGGTTTGACCGAAAATTTCCTTTTTTCCGACTTCTGCAAGTCGTCACGAAGTCTTTGTTTCCGGATTCCCAAGGAAACCATCAGTATCAGGGAAGTGGAAAGCATGGAAGAAAGCGCCGATTATGATACAATGATGGTTGAAGGTATACGTTCCGCTACGGCCATCCCCTTTGAAGTGGACCAGAAACCTACCGCCATCGTTGTTATGTTTGACGGCAAGGTACGTGATTTCACCAAAGAAGAATTACAATTTGCCGAAGTGATTGTCTCTCAAGGAATCCTGTCCGTTATCAACGAACGCCGCATGAACACTCTAATTGAACGCGAACGAAATTTTCTGTACGGTTTCCAGGAGATCAGCAGTGCAATCAACTCGACACTCACCATTAATAAGGTCTTGAAACTTGTCGTCAGCAAAATCACGGAATTGTTTAAGATAAAAGGTACGACGGTACGTCTTCTGGATGCCAAAACACAAAATCTGTACCTGGCTGAAGCTTGCGGCCTAAGCAAGGAGTTCCTTGAAAAGGGAGATGTAGAGGCCGCAAAAAGTATCGCTGAGAATATGGCCGGAAAAGCAATTGTGGTTAACGATGTTTATACGGACCCACGCATACAATACCCGGATGAAGTCATCAAGGAGGGAATTCGTAAAATCCTTTCCATTCCTCTTGCCGCAAGGGGTAAAATCATTGGCGTGTTACGACTTTTTTCGGAAGATCGCCCACCCTTTAGCGAAGAAGAAAAACAGTTTGCCATCGGCATCGCTCAGCAATGTGCGATGGCCATTGAAAATGCCCGTATGTATCAACGTGTAAAATATGAATATCAACAGTTGCTCGTCGATTTCGGTTACGAGGGGAGCAGCAATTAAAAAAGTGTGAAGTGACTAAAGTGAGCTAACGTTCCTGAAGTTGAGGTATTTTGTCAATTTTATAAAAAAAAGACGGAGCGAAGCGGCTCATTCACTTTAGCTCACTTCAAACTTTAGATCACTTTAGCTCACTTTTAATTTCTTCGGTTTATCCGGGTCAGGAGAATAAAAAACAGTATGGGACGCCTTAATGTTCTTTTCCCGCAAAAAACTTGTGATACGGATTTCATCCGCCGGGTTGAAAAGGAAAGCGGGCAAAATATCGTCAAATGTTACCAGTGCGGCAATTGTACCGCCAGTTGCATCTATACGGATGTTTACGATTATCCCGTTCACCAGATTATGCGTCTGGTTCAGTTGGGTCAAAAGGATACGGTTTTAAAGGCGCGTTCCATATGGTTGTGCGCAAATTGCCAGGCATGCACCACACGATGTCCGTGCAATATTGACGTTGCCGGCATCATGAAGGCTTTGAGAATTATGTCCCTTGAGGAAGGCGCCGTTTCCATAAGGAACATTCAAATCTTTTATGATGAATTCCTTAATTCGGTAAAAAGCTTTGGCCGCGTCTTTGAAACCGGTTTGATCGCCATGTACAACCTTAAGGCCAAAAAACCTTTTACGGATGTGGATCTGGGACCCCGGGTGCTGATGAAAGGCAAATTGGCCCTGAAACCACCGGAAATAAAGGGGAAGAAAGCGGTCGCCGATATTTTTGAACGCTTTAAAGCATATCAAAAGAAATCCCACAAAGATTAACCCATGAACATAGAGAAAACAATGCCTAA
>JAFDHS010000116.1 GCA_019308655.1 Deltaproteobacteria bacterium | reverse complement strand
GGGAAATAAGAACACTTTTGTCGGAAACAAATATTATAATTGTCAGCATGCATACCAAAATAGATTATATTGCCGAATCGTTTCAGGCTGGGGCAACAGGATATTTGGTCAAGGAATCAGCCACTAAAGGACTACTCAAGGGACTTGAAACCGTCTCAAAAGGCGAATATTTTCTGGACAAATCCGTCTCCTTTCAGGTCGTTGAGAATATTATGAAATTTCCGGTCAGAGAGGCAAGAATCACGGATAACAATTACGGAAGACTGACTTCCCGTGAACAGGAGATCATGCGTCTGCTGGCCGAGGGATCCGCCAGTAAAGAGATCGCGGAGAAACTCTTCATCAGCCCCAAGACCGTTGAAAACCATCGGTCCAACATTATGAAAAAACTAGGCCTCCACAGTACAATGGAATTGGTCCGCTATGCTGCAAAGCTCGGACTGATCGACCTGGAACTGTGGAAGTAACGAACATACTAATCCCAAATATAACCTGCTGTTTTTTTCCTCCCTTGTTCCGGGAATAATTCCCGTTGTTCAGGGTTAAACCCCATAAAAATGAATTGCTTTCCCTATGTACAAAGTAAATTAAAAGGGTAATATTAAAATTAAAAACGATGAGACATATTTGATGACTTCGTAAAAAAATTGAATTCAAAAAAATACCTGTCATAACGCAGGCGTTAATAAAAATCTTAAAATATAATATAAAGAACGTCTCTCTTAAAATATTGTGCAAGCAAAAAAAGGTTGTCCATATTAAAAAAAAGAATGGTAATTTAACAATGTTATACATGGAAAACTTATATACCGAAAAACGATCTGATTCCGATAAAACGCAGAAGATACCGAACAGGCACATGAAAAAAGGAACTAAAAAAAATTTTCTGGACATTACGGCTTTGATTCGAAGCATTCAGCGTGCCGAAGGCAATCCCGACTGTTTCAGGAGAGACTTCAAGAATTGTAATCAACTTGATTGTGCCTGGAGGTCGTACTGTCATGAAAAGGATCAAGATTCCCATAAAAAAGAGATTTGACAATTATATTATATTATATCTGCTATATTTTCCCTCCCCACAGCCGCCGATTACACAATAAATAAAAGTTTTTTTGACTTTTTGCCTGATTCTTTATATATAGAACAAAATTTATACGCACCCTCCTCCCCGCTTTGATTGAAATAATTTCATAATTCCAATATACATAAGCCTTCATGAAAAAAGAAGATATTCAAATAGTAAAAATCCTGGCGATTGACGACAAGCCGGATAACCTCGTTGTTATTTCAGCTTTGTTGAAAAATTTGATTCCCGGCTGCATTGTGATAACCGCACAATCAGGAATCGAAGGTATAGAAAAAGCCAAGGCTGAATCACCCGATACGATTCTGCTTGATATCAAAATGCCTGGAATGGATGGCTTTGAAGTCTGCAAAAGACTGAAATCGGATAACCAAACAAAAGACATTCCTGTTATTATACTTACGGCTGTAAAGACGGATTCTGAAACCCGTATTAAAGGGTTGCAGATCGGTGCTGATGTTTTTATCGCCAAGCCTATTGACGAAGCGGAATTGGCTGCGCAGGTCAATGTAACCCTGCGAATCAAAAAATGGAAATAAAGGAGCACAAGCGGACTGAAGAAGCGTTGCGTCTGAGTGAGAAGAGATACCGGGACGTAGTGGAGAATGCCAATGATGCCATTGTGGTTCTTCAGGACGGGATGCACAAATTTTTCAATCACAAAGCTCTTGAGATAACGGGTTACTCGGAAGAAGAGTACGCAACCCAGCCTTTTGGACATGTTATTGATCCCGAAGATCGGGATAGGGTCTTTGAACGCTGCTTGAGGATACTGAAAGGTCAAGAATTTTCCAATAATTATCCCGTTAGAATTATTGATAAAAAAGGTAATAAAAAATGGCTGGAGGTCAATTCGGTTCTGATTAATTGGGAAGAAAGACCGGCGACTCTGAATTTCATGGCTGATATCTCCGATCGGAAACGAGCTGAAAAACACATACAAACCCTCACACAAGAGCTTATAAAAGCTCGTGAGTATGCGCGGCAGAGAATCTCCCGGTACCTGCACGACCAGGTGGCGCAAGACCTTTCCACGGTAAAAATAACCTGTGAAACGCTTTTTGATAATTATTCAGGGGAATACGATGAAATAAGGCAAAAGCTTTCGAAAATGTCAGAAATACTTCAAGGTTCCATCAATGCGGTCCGAAATTTGTCATATGATTTGCGTCCTCCCAGTTTGGATCAGTTGGGACTGACACGCACTATTTTCCAGTATTGCGAAGATTTTTCCGAAAATAATGCTGTGCCTGTTGACTTCTATTCTGCGGGACTGGATGATGTAAGACTTGATTTTGATACTGAAATCAACCTGTACCGTATTATTCAGGAAGCTCTGAATAATATCAAAAAACATGGGAATGCCAAGCAGGTGACTGTCAGATTGATTGCATCTTTCCCCAAAATAATTCTTCGCATAGAAGATAACGGCATAGGCTTTGACGTGGATAAGCGCTTGATAACGGCCTTGAACGAAAAACGGATGGGACTTCGAAGCATGGAGGAGAGAGCTATTCTGCTTAACGGTAAATTCAGGATCCGGTCACGTCCGATGGAGGGCACAAAGATTTTTATAGAAGTTCCCTATAAGGAGGAAAAAAATGGTTCAGGAAAAGACCGTACTGATTGTTGACGACCATCCCCTTTTCAGGGAAGGCCTGAAGGCTATTATCGGACGCAGTGACAGGTTCAGGGCGGTCGGAGAAGCGGAAAATGTACGACAGGGACTCCAAATGGTCAAGAAACTCAAACCCGATCTTGTTTTGGTGGACATATCCCTGCCGGATAAAAACGGAATTGAGTTAACCAGAGAGATACGAACTCTTTTTACTGATATACGTGTTATGATCGTAAGCATGCATTCCAAAATCGATTATATCACTGAAGCATTTCATGCCGGAGCTACAGGGTATGTTGTCAAGGAATCCGCATCTGAAAGGCTTCTTCATGGACTTGAGGCTGTTTCAAAAGGTGAATATTTTTTGGACAGTTCCGTATCCTATCAGGTTGTTCATAATATGATGAAATTTCCGGTTAAAGAGGCAAGGATTACGGATAACGATTACGGAAGTCTGACCCCTCGGGAGCAGGAAGTAATGCGCCTGCTGGCCGAAGGATCCGCCAGTAAAGAGATTGCTGAAAAACTCTTCATCAGCCCCAAAACCGTTGAGAACCACCGGTCCAACATTATGAAAAAATTAGATCTTCACAGTACACTGGAACTGGTCCGCTATGCTACAAAGATCGGTTTGATCGACTTGGAACTCTGGAAATAATAATTTTACTCGTCAACACTCTTTTTCATTAGTTTTTCTACTTGCCCTCAGCCGGGAGTAATTCCCATTAATTAGGGTTTTCCCCCTGAAAAATAAGCTTTTCCCTCTATAGACAAAAAGAAAAAAACTATAATATTGTAAAAAAGTTAAAAAACCACAAGTCACGTATTCAAGAAAAGAAGATTAACGTGAAAGCTTTGCAGAGCAGAACCTTGAATTTTTTTCGATTTCACGGGAAGTGGGTTTGCAAAGCTCTCAACGTCGGATCGTTATCCGAAGAAGGGGTATGTAAAAGGAGATATTTTTATGGAACTCGTACCTTGGAGACCGTTTGGGGAACTCAGTTCATTTCTCAGGGAAAGGGAGAATCTTTGGAACCGATTATTTGGTGAGATGCCTTTTCCCCGGCTTATTACAGAAGAGTGGGTACCTTGTGTGGATATTTTGGAAGCTAAAGATAAGGTGTTGATTAAGGCTGAACTTCCCGGTATGGAATCTAAAGATGTTCATGTCAGCATTTCCGGGGACCTGCTTACAATCAAAGGGGAGAAGAAAAAAGATCATGAGGATAAAGGCGAGCATCATTTTCGTGCTGAAAGATACTACGGATCTTTTCAACGTGTATTTCAGCTGCCGTCCAGCGTGCAAAGTGATAACGTTGAAGCAACCTTTGAAAAAGGGATCTTGAAAATAATCCTTTCAAAATTAGAACAAGCCCAAAAAAAACAGATAGAGATCAAGGTGAAATAGGTTCGTATCACCACTTTTCAGACAATAGCATCTCTATTTTATCGTGTGATTTAAAGAAGGGAGCCTTGACAATATGAACACCACTCGGAAAAAAATATTGCTGGCCGTTGATGGATCAGGACAGTCCCTTGATGCTGTGCGCTACGTTGGTAAAGTCCTGGCTTCACAAAAAGCACAAGTGGTTTTATTCATTGTTATAAGAAAAATAGATGAAGCTTTCTATGAGATGGGAATAGATCCCTTTTACAGTGAAAGAATTGCAAGCATAAGAGCATGGGAAAGGGAACAAAATGAAATAATAGAAGATGTTATAAACAGGGCGACTCAAATTCTTATGGAATCGGGCATACCGAGAGAATCGGTGACAGAGACTATTCATCAGCGTAAAATAGCTGTTGCCGGGGATATCCTCATTGAGTCTAAAAATGACTATAGTGCTGTCGTAGTCGGCCGGACAGGACTAAGCAAGTTAAAGGATTTTGTATTTGGGAGTATTGCTGACAAGCTGATTGAAACTCTTACTCATGT
The DNA here is from genome assembly GCA_019308655.1 of Deltaproteobacteria bacterium. Taxonomy (GTDB): domain Bacteria; phylum Desulfobacterota; class Desulfobacteria; order Desulfobacterales; family JAFDHS01; genus JAFDHS01. The sequence goes on along the minus strand of JAFDHS010000116.1, from coordinate 2,154 downwards.
CCCTGTTTGGGTGGTGGGCGGTAACCCTGAACCGGATAAGATACTTGTGGCTTTGGATGCCTCGAAAGGTTCCATGCAGGCAGTGGAGCATGTAGGAATGATGCTGGGGGGGGCAAATTTTGAGGTTACGCTGCTGCATGCGGTAAGAGGCCTTAATTTTTTACAACAGATAGATCTTTCATCCCTGGAACATGAGGAATTGTTGAGGGAAATAAAAAAAAGCATAACCCCTGTATTTAATGAAGCTAAAAATCGTTTGATAAATGCAGGCCTTAAGCCGGAACAAATAACCACAAAGTTGCTGACGGATGTTGACAACCCGGCGGATGCCATCGTTCAAGAAGCCGGGCAGGGAAATTACGGCACCATTGCAGTCGGCAGGAGAGGCTTGTCAAAGGTGGAGGGATTTTTTACAGGCAGTATAAGCAAGAGAATTCTTCACCTGGCTAAGGAGACGGCGGTGTGGGTGGTAAGTTAAGGCCGTTGTTTGCTATTAGTCCTTGCCTTTGATTTTACACGCAGGAGACCGGGGCTGTTGTGCAGGTACATAAGAGGTGAAGAAAAACCGGCGTCTATAAAATATGCTTCGAGCCGATCAAACAGGACCGGCTTGTCCGGCCAGGTGAAATTTTTTTCCCGGCGTTTGAGTCTTTCCCATGCCTTTCCGACCGTTGGTTTTTCAGCAAAGACCTGTTTTTTTACCGGCTCACAGACAAACATCTCGCATACAATCGGTTTGATTTTCCAAAGACATCCCTTTTCCCCAAGGTATATGCATTTAAATCCGTCATTGGGTTTTTGAAGCACAGTCAGTAAAGCCTCTACTTCCTTGTTTCGGGATAATAGTGCATTGATAACCACATCCGCAAAAAAAGTGATGATCCCTTCACGGGAACAACAAGCACTGAGTTTGCTCTGATAGCATTTTTGGGTACACAGGTCGCCAAAATATTCCGACAAAAACCGGTCCACATCCTTGCGAAATAAAAGATAGTCCGCTGCTTCAGACTCCAGTCTTCGCCTTTGCGTCATGGAAAGACCCGAAAGGTGTTTATGAACCATCGAGAGGGTCTCTGATTGTTCTTTTTGATAGGGGCTCATATTAAGCATAAGTATACCGGGTTGACACCCAAGCCGAATTCAATGTATGTTTTGTTTGTGTTCCTAACCAGGTTTAGACACTTCACACTTTTTTTAATTCAGATAATTTTTAAAAGGTAATGCATGCTAAAAGTAAAAGATATCATGTCAAAACAGGTCATCACATTCTCACCTGATACGGAGATTGCTCATGCAGCAAAACTTCTTCTGGAAAAACGAATCAATGGTGCTCCGGTTGTGGATTAGGGATACTATGTCAGAGCGACCTGGTAAAACAGCAAAAAAGCCTCCCCCTACCCTCTATTTTCACGTTTCTGGATGGATTCATTCGCATAACCTCCATAAAGCAGCTTGACAGAGATATTCAAAAAATCGCGGCCATCACCGTGGCCCATGCCATGACGCCTGACCCCTTTTCCGTTCAATCCGATACAAGTATTGAAAATGTAGCAAACCTTATGGTAGATAAGTCTTTTCACACCCTTCCTGTTGTGGATAACGGAAAACTGGTTGGTATCGTGGGCAAGGCGGATATCCTTAAAACGCTCACTTCCGGAGTATGAATAAAAAAAGTGAGCTAAAGTGAGCTAAAGTTTGAAGTGAGCTAAAGTTAATGAGTCGCTTCGCTCCGTTTTTTTTATATATAAAATTGATAGAATTCCTCAACTTTAGGCACTTTAGATCACTTTAGTCACTTCAAACTTTTTTCCTCGTTCCTACGCTTTTGCGTGGGAATGCATACCGGAATCAATAGACACTAACCTTTAACCACTTCATATACTTTGTCCAGCGCCTGATCCAGTTTCTCAGGTTTCGACCCGCCGGCTTGTGCCATATCAGGTCTTCCCCCGCCTCCGCCGCCGACTTCAGCTGCGATTTCTTTTATAATTTTGCCGGCATTAAATCGGTCCGTAAGGTCTTTTGTTACCAGAACCACAAGGAAAACTTTTTTGCCGGAAGCACTGCCAAGAACAAAAATCCCCGATTTTATCTTATCTTTAAACTTATCGGCCAGATCCCTCAAAGCGGCAGGATTATCGACCGATACCTTTT
>JAFDHS010000115.1 GCA_019308655.1 Deltaproteobacteria bacterium | reverse complement strand
TCAGCTCGTTGTCTGGATTGCTTGAGGCGTTCAAAATATTCATCCTGCTTTTGTTTATTGATGTCTCTGAGCGCATCAGTCAAGTAAATGGACAGACTTGCCGGAAGGTTATTCTGAATTGCATTAAGGGCTTTCTCCTTAGCTTTCTCTTTTTCGGCTTCGTCAACCTGGTCCAGATCAAACTTGCTTCGAAAAGCAAAGAGCCATCTGTGAAGTTTTGAAGTGTTTGCATTTTGGCTCTCGAGTTTTTCAATCTTATCTTGCACTTGCTGTATGGTGTTCTTGATGCTTTCCTCCAGCCTCGCCCATTTTATTTTGTACGACAGCTTTGTCGGCCAACGCCATGGTAAGGCGATCAAGCAGCACAATTTCCTCGCGGTCGCCCAAACGGGAAATCACATCATCATAGACGGCCATTGCGTCCTTGTTCCGGTCCTGGCTCCTAAGCAGTGTGCCCTTGTTAAGCAATGCCTCGGCAATCCATTCAAGGAGCACAATTTCATCGCGGTTTCCAAAACGGGAAATCACATCATTATAGACAGTTATTGCCTCCTTGTTCCGGCCGGCATTTTCAAGCACCACGCCCTTGTTGACCAATGCCTGAGCAACCCGCTCAATCAACACAATTTCCTCGCGGTTGCCCAAACGGGAAACCACATCGTCATAAACAGCCATTGCATCCTTATTCCGGCTTTCCTTCCCAAGCACGACACCCTTGTTGACCAACGCTTTCCCAACTTGTTCGATCAGCACAACTTCTTCGCGGTCGCCAAAACGAAAAATTACATCGTCAAACACGGCCATTGCGTCTTCGTTCCGGCCTTCCTTTACAAGCACGACGCCCTTGTTGACCAAGGCTTTAGCGACCTGTTCAAGCAGCACATCTTCCTCGCGATCGCCAAAACGGGAAATCACATCATCATAAACGGTTATTGCGTCCTTGTTCCGGTCCTGCCTCCCAAGCAGTGCGCCCTTGTTAACCAACGCCTTGGCAACCCATTCAAGCAGCACACCTTCCTTGCAGTCGCCAAAACGGGAAACCAGATCGTCATAAACGGCTGTTTCCTCATGGTTCCGGCCTTCCTTCCCAAGCAGGGCACCCTTGTAGATCAACGCTCTTGCTACCGGCTCGATCAACACATCTTCCTGGTGGTTACCAAAACGAAAAACCACATTGTCACAGACGGTCATTGCGTCCTTGTTCCGGTCCTCCTTCCCAAGCACGACACTCTTATTGACCAACGCTTTGGCAACCCACTCGAGGAGCACAATTTCCTCGCGGTAGCCCAAACGGGAAACCACATCGTCAAACACGGCCATTGCATCTTCATTTCGGCCTTCCTTTACAAGGACGACGCCCTTGTTGACCAAAAACCTCCCGGCCTTTTCAAGGTTTTTAGTTCCCTCACGGTTTTCAAAGATATCGGTACTCTTCCCATTGGTAGTTTTGCCACGTTTTACCATGCGTTGTTTGCCCTTTCTGCTGGTGATGTTGCGGTCGTTTCAAGCTTTTTTTTGTATCCTAAAGGTTTGGATACATCCCCTTCCAAAGAATGTCAAGACATGATGATTTGCCTTGTTTTCTTATTCACTTCACCAGGCGTATAAACTCCAAATCGAATTCCTTAAATTTGGGCAAACCTTCTCAGAAGCATGTTGCTGTCAGGAGTTTCCGTAACATTGTTGCGTAAAAGGTCAGGGCTCAATCCTTCCTGATTAAGAAACTCCGCCATTTCGTTAATGTAGGACCGCATAATCCGGGCATTGAATTCCGGATGAAATTGAATACTCCATGCTGATTTGCCCAGCCGGAAGGCGTGATGGGGTTCAAATTCATTTGAAGCCAGAAGTCCGGCTCCAGGCGGCAGCTTTAAAACAGATTGAGAATGCGTCACATGGGCCGGAAATTCGGTTGGAAGAACGTTGAGCAGGGGATCTTCTTTAGCTTCTGCATTAACCTTGATGGTTACCGTTCCGATCTCTCGCCCCTTTGGATGATACCCCACCGTCCCACCCATTGCTTGTGCAAGTAATTGGTGTCCGTAGCATATACCGAGAAAAGGAATGCCTCTTTCAACTAGTCCGGGAATCCACTGTGCAATGCGCTCCGACCAGGGTTCTCTATCGGTCACCATGGCATGAGATCCGGTTAAGACGACACCTGAAATTGAATCATAATCAGGAAGACGTGTATTTTTGTATGCCGCTGCAACTTTGACCTCGCAGGGTAGGGGAATCATACCTGAAATAATCCAATCTTCAAAATCACCGCATTTTTTCACAACAGAAGGAAAACTTTTTCCCGCTTTAATTATCAGTAAGTTTCGCATCAGACTTCATCCCATAAATTGTTATTTCTCTTAGACTCTTATGACAAAACAAAGGAATAACCATACCATGACAAGCCATATTTATAACCGTTTAAAATGATATGGTTTTGATCAAACTGAATCCTTTATAAATTTTGTTCACAAAAGATAGGTACACAAAAATGTACTGAAAAAATATAAAAACATACAAAAATGTATAGTATTAAACAAAATAAAACAAATATGTATCAATGTTAAAAAAGTTTTTTACTTATTATTTACAATAAAACCAATAAAATGAATTTTTTATCACTGCTTCTCTGATTTATTGGCATATACCTTGCTGAACCTATCAGCAAATAAAATTTAAACTTTTTAATCCAATAAAATCCATATTTTAAGGAGGAAGCATGAAAAAAATTGAGGCGATTATCAAACCAGGCAAACTGGATGATGTCAAAGATGCGCTGAATAAAATTGGAATCGCCGGTATGACGATAACCGAGGTCAAGGGGTTCGGCCGTCAAAAAGGGCACAAAGAAATTTACCGTGGCGCCGAGTACCAAGTGGATTTTATGCCTAAAATCAAACTTGAAGTCGTGGTTGAAGAATCAATGGCTTCCAGGCTTGTTGATACCATTGTTGAAAAAGCCAAAACAGGTAAAATCGGGGACGGTAAAATTTTTGTGCTGTCTGTTGAAAAAACAATGCGTATCCGGACCGGTGAAACTGGTAAAGATGCGCTTTAAGCTGAAAGTACGGATGCAAACCAATTGATGACCTGAAACAAGTGCCTTTATACATTTTGATCCAATTATTTAATTTATATCGAGGTAATTTTTATGAAAAAATCAGTAATTTTATCCTTGCTTTTCATTATATTAAGCTTTTCTACAGGCTGGGCCGGGGATGAGACGCCCACCCCCATCAGTAATAAGGAAGCCATTGAACTGGTGCAGACCCACGCCAATTATGTATGGACACTGGTTGCAGCAATTTTGGTTTTTTTCATGCAGGCTGGATTTGCCATGGTCGAAGCCGGTTTTACCCGGGCAAAAAACGCCATCAATATCATGATGAAAAACCTGATGGACTTCTCGTTGGGATCGCTGGCATACTGGGCCGTTGGTTTTGGTCTCATGTTTGGCGTCAGCAAAACAGGCTGGTTCGGGACATCCGGTTTTTTCCTGAGTGATTTCAGTCCGGACGGTGACCCTTGGGTTCTGGCTTTCTGGATGTTTCAGGTTGTGTTTGCGGCCACCGCTGCCACCATTGTTTCCGGTGCCATGGCGGAACGAACCAAGTTTACCGCCTACCTGATGTACAGTATCGTTGTCAGTGCATTGATTTATCCGATTTTCGGCAGTTGGGCCTGGGGCAGTCTGTTTAATGGCAACGGCTGGCTGGAAGGCTTGGGATTTATCGATTTTGCCGGATCAACCGTTGTTCATTCCGTTGGTGGATGGGCGGCCCTGGCCGGCGCTATTGTGATCGGACCGCGTATTGGGAAATATACCAAAGAAGGCGGGGTTAAAGCGATTATGGGTCATAACATTCCGCTGGCAGCTTTGGGTGTATTTATCCTGTGGGTCGGCTGGTTCGGGTTCAATCCGGGTTCGACGACAACAGCAGATAAGTCGATTGCCATGATCTTTGTCAATACGAACCTCGCGGCTGCAACCGGTGCTGTTTTCGCCATGCTGACATCCTGGGTCAAGTTCGGAAAACCTGAGGTCGGCATGAGTTTAAACGGTGCCCTGGCCGGTCTGGTCGGCATTACCGCGGGATGTGCCAATGTTTCACCGACCAGCTCAATTATTATTGGTGGTGTTGCCGGTGTACTGGTCGTCTTTTCGGTTTTGTTTTTTGATAAACTCAAAATCGATGACCCGGTCGGTGCCATATCCGTACATGGAGTCAACGGTGTTTGGGGAACGCTGGCGGCAGGAATCTTCAACATGGGCGGCACCAGTGCAAAAATTATCGGCATTCAGCTTGTGGGCATCGGTGCCTGCTTTGTCTGGACATTCACACTGGCATTTATCATGTTTAAAGCCATTGACATACTCTTCGGCCTGAGAGTTACGCCTGAAGAAGAGATCCAGGGCCTTGACTTTGTCGAGCATGGCGGTAATGCTTATCCTGACTTTGAAATTTCAACTTATACGCAGCAGTAGTGTTATGTTCGACTGTGCCTGCCTGAGCGAATAATTTTCAGGCAGGCACAGTCGAACGACTTCCAATTTACAATACTTCCGCAAATTTAAAAAACAGCTAAAAATGATGCATTCGTAAAAAGTCCAAATTGAAAATTTTAACCGCAATATATAGGTGTTTTATTTTTTTGTGTGCCGCTGATTGTGATTGAAA
>JAFDHS010000114.1 GCA_019308655.1 Deltaproteobacteria bacterium | reverse complement strand
ATTCAAAACTTCGGAATTATGTTTATCCGGATCCTGCTATCACGTCAAAGAACTTTTGCAGAACCGATAATGAGTACCAATGACAACAGTTGACTTGAACAACGGCTTCTGGTATTGCACCCTTCATCAAAAATATACTGAAAGGACAAGCTTATTATGGAAAAGACATTATCAATTATAAAGCCCGACGGCGTCAGCCGCAACATTATTGGTGAAGTGATAAGGCGCCTTGAAGAAAACAGCATCAAAATCATTGCCATGAAGATGCTCCATTTGACGAAGGCCCAGGCGGAAGGTTTTTATGCAGTGCATAAAGAACGCCCTTTTTTCGGCAGCTTGACGGAATTCATGACATCCGGCCCTGTAGTTGTCATGGTTCTTGAGGGTGAAAATGTAATTCAAAAGTACCGTGAACTCATGGGGGCAACCAATTACAAGGAAGCCGCGGAAGGTACCATCCGGAAGGATTTTGCCACTGACATCGAGAAAAACGTGGTTCACGGTTCCGACTCTCCGGAAACCGCGGCTTTTGAAATCAGTTATTTCTTCAACAATTTTGAAATTGTCGGCTGATGCACGAAAACATTATCCGCGACAACATTTCCATCGTACTCAAGCAGCCCCGATTCCCTGAAAATATCGGGGCCGCCGCCCGTGCCATGCGCAACATGGGTATAAACCGGCTTATTCTGGTTGATCCGGAAGACTTTGACCTTACCCGGGTCCTTAAGCTGGCCACCCATGCCGCTGCAGAGGTTGTTGAAAAGATAAAGATATATGAAGACTTAAGAGAAGCGCTGTCAGCCTATAATTATGTCATAGGGACTACGGCCCGTTTAGGAGGACAGCGTCAAAGTGTAAGTTCCCCTTCAAAGATTGCCGAAACTCTTGTACCCATTTCTCAAGAAAATCGTATCGCCGTTGTTTTCGGCCCTGAAGACAGAGGGCTCAGCAACGAGGATATCCGATACTGCCATGTGCTTGCCAATATCCCTACGGCTGATTTTTCTTCATTGAACCTGGCCCAGGCAGTTATGGTCATGTGCTATGAGATCTTTATTGCCGATAGAAAAGAGAATAAAGAGTTTGTCCCTCGCCTGGCCGGCCGGCGTGAACTTGAAGATATGTATGACCAGCTTAAAGAAATACTTGTCAGAATAAGCTTTATCAATCATGAAAACCCCGATTACTGGATGAACAACTTTCGCCGTTTTTTTTCGAGACTGGGACTTCGTGCAAAAGAAGTCAGTATCATCCGAGGAATATGCAGGCAGATAAACTGGTATGGTGAAAAGCGTTATAAAGACGGGTTAAAAGAGAATAACGGTTCTTCGCTATAACAAACAAGTCAAAGTAAGAAAGCGCTTTTTACGGCGCCATCAGTCCTTGGCCTTTAAAACGGAAAGAAATGCGGATTGAGGAATCATTACCTGACCTACCATCTTCATCCGTTTTTTTCCTTTTTTCTGTTTTTCAAGGAGCTTGCGTTTTCTTGATATATCACCTCCATAGCACTTTGCCGTAACATCCTTTCGATATGCCGATACGGTTTCCCGGGCAATGATTTTTGCACCGATGGCCCCCTGTATAGCTATCTTAAACATCTGTCTCGGAATATCTTCGCGGAGCCTTTCACAAGCAAGCCTGGCCCGTTCAACCGCTCTGTCCCTGTGAACCAACTGAGAAAGCGCATCCACACCGTCCCCGTTTATAAGGATATCCAGCTTTACAAGATCAGTCTCCCTGTAATCCAATAGCTCGTAGTCGAATGAACCATACCCCTGGGTAATACTCTTGAGTTTATCATAAAAATCATAAACAACTTCTGCAAGTGGAAGTTCAAAAATCATTTCCAGACGATTGCTGGTAAGATACTGATAATTAGAATTAATTCCGCGGCGATCCAGGCAGAGCTTCATAACCGTACCCATGTAGCGGTCGGGGATTATTATTGAGGCACGGATAAACGGCTCTTTTGTGCATTCAATGGCAGCAGGATCAGGATATAATACCGGATTGTCAATAATGACGGATTCACCGTCATGCATAATTATTTCATACTGCACGGAGGGGGCCGTAATTATCAGGGAAAGATTATATTCCCGCTCAAGCCTTTCCTGAACCACCTCAAGATGAAGCAGGCCTAAAAATCCGCAACGAAAACCAAAACCAAGAGCCGCGGAAGAATCCTTTTCATAAATCAATGATGCATCGTTTAACTTGAGTTTCTCAAGTGCAATGGTCAACTCACCATATTCATCCGAAGCAACAGGATAGATAGACGAAAAAACTACCGGTTTCGCCTCCTTGAAACCGGACATGGGCTGGTTGCAGGGCCGTTCTTTCAAGGTTATCGTATCACCGCACCGGGTATCGCTTACGGTTTTTATACCGGCAATCATATACCCCACCTCCCCGGCTGCGAGTTCCTTTTTGGGGACCCGGACCACCTGAAAGATTCCGACTTCTTCGACTTTGTAAACAGCATTATTGGACATGAAACGGATATTGTCACCCACCCTGATGCTTCCGTCAAAAACGCGAAAATAGACAATAGTGCCGCGATAAGGATCATAATGAGAATCAAAAATCAACGCTCTGAGCGGTGCATCAACATCCCCTGAGGGGGGAGGCAGTTTTTTAACAGCGGTCTCAAGAACGTCTTCAATTCCTATCCCCTCTTTTGCAGACGTGAGTATGGCCGTCTCCGGATCAAGGCCAAGATCCTCTTCGATCTGCTGCTTGACCCATTCAATATCCGCCGACGGCAAATCTATCTTGTTTATCACCGGGATAATTTCAAGATCATGTTCCATGGCAAGATAAAGATTGGCCAGGGTCTGTGCCTCCACTCCCTGACTGGCATCTATGAGAAGAAAAGCGCCTTCACAGGAAGCAAGGGCGCGTGAAACCTCATATGAGAAATCAACGTGTCCGGGGGTATCTATGAGGTTTAAAAAATAGGTTTGACCATCTTTCGCAGTATAGGGAAGACAAATGGTCTGACTTTTTATGGTAATTCCCCTTTCCCGCTCTATATCCATCGTATCTAGAATCTGATCTTTAAAATCACGATCGGAGATAACCCCGGTAGCCTGGATAAGGCGATCGGAAAGGGTTGATTTGCCATGATCTATATGTGCAATAATGCTGAAGTTACGAATGTTTTTCATTTTATTATATCAAAATAATGGAAGTTATTTAATGGTTCCGGTTTTTGCCGTAGATATATTTTAAAGACGATTTGACGATAAGGGCATTATAGTGAGTTTATACAAAAGCGGGTTGACATAATTCCTTTTAATATTATATAGCTATTTTTTTAAGAAAATATCTTAAATATAAAAGTGTACATATTTACCAAATTGTATTTGATCATGTCAACCCCGGTACTTATTATTATATGGATACTCAAGAGAAAGAAAAAACAATCCCCAGTATCTTAATTGTTGATGACAACGATGCAATCAGAGAATCCATTCATCAATTTCTTACGATGGTCGGGTACAATTCCTTTACTGCTCCCAGTGCAGAGTCAGCGCTTGAATTCTTTAAAAAAAATAGTCTTGATGTTGTCATCACCGATATAATGATGAACGGAATGGACGGTCTTGAACTTACGGAGAGAATAAAAAAAAAATATGATGCTGATGTCATTGTAATGACAGGTTTCAGCGCCGATTATTCTTATGAAGAGGCGATAAATATAGGTGCAAGCGACTTTGTTTTCAAACCGGTACGTTTTGAAGAACTGCTCCTCAGGCTGAAAAGAGTACTAAAAGAGCGGCAACTCTCAAAAGACCGTATTCATATGCTGAATGAATTAAAGAAACTTGCCATAACGGACGACCTCACAGGTCTCTATAATTCAAGACACTTTTATGCCCAACTGGAGATAGAGGTTAACCGGTCAAAGCGTTACAGCCATCCGCTTTCACTTTTACTCCTGGATATTGACCACTTCAAAGATTATAATGATACTTATGGTCATGTGAAAGGCGACCAGGTACTCGTAATGCTCGGCAAAGTAATTCAATCCTGCCTCAGGAGGCTGGACACTGCCTACAGATACGGCGGAGAAGAATTTACCATTATACTGCCGGAAACCATGGCTGATGAAGCCGCAATTGTTGCGGAAAGAATAAAAAGAGCCGTAAAAAGCAACAAATTGTCACCGGAACCCGGGAAAGAAGTTTCAATAACCATCAGCATCGGAGTAACTGAATACGCTCCTGGCGAAGATTTATCGATATTCGTTCACCGGGCAGATAAAGCCATGTACATTTCAAAAACAAGAGGGAAGAGACAGAATCACCTACCTGAATCCTGAATAAGGGACTCGGAAAAAATAAAGTGTTCCGGTTCTACTCATTTCGAATAACCACCTTGAGAAATAGATCCCCTCTTTGACCATCCGGCATCTGTTTTCCCAACCCCTTCAACTTCAGCATGTCCCCTTCCTTTGTATCCGGCGGAACCAATACCCTGTAAAGCCTGCTGTGAAACCCCCAAGGGATATTTACCAATTTACGGGTTCCTGCAGACGCCTCATAAGAGGTAATAACGATAATACCGTAAAGATGGGGGTCATCTCCAGGGCCGGTCGGACGAACAACCTGTAAGCGGTGGGTCTTTTTCCTTTCAGTTACCCGGCGTACCTTCTCGGTAATACCGGTACTCGGTAACGCAAGAAAGATTTTCAGGAAAATAATACCAAAAACAAACCC
>JAFDHS010000113.1 GCA_019308655.1 Deltaproteobacteria bacterium | reverse complement strand
CAGCGAACTTTTTCCCGCACCGTTCAGGCCGAGTACGCCAATTTTGGCACCATAAAAATAGGAAAGGGAAATATCCTTTAAAACCGGTTTTTTGTCGTAAAACTTGCTGACATTTATCATCGAATAGATGACTTTGTTGTTTTCGTTACTCATCTTCATGACCTCCTGTATGGAATCACCAATACGCCGGTGAAATATTGACAGTTTATCTTACAATTTTTTCAGGACGATAGAGATTATTTATTGCTTGCAATGGCTTGGGCAATATTTAAACAATAGTCTCCTATCTTTTCGAAGTTTGACAGCATGCCCATGAAGATTAACCCCGGTTCAACAGAGCAATCACCTGAACGAAGCCTGTCGACATGACCGGTACGCATTTGTTCCCTCATGGCATCGATTCGGTTCTCCATTGAATGGGCTATTTCCATGAATTCTTTATTTTTCCCCTGCATGCCGAAGGTAACGAATTCAAGAAATTTCATAACTTCGTTTGCAATTTTGTTTAAATCGGACAATGCTATGCCTGAAAATTTTATATTGTTTTCAATCCGGTTTTCTACAAATTTGGCAATGCTTTCAATTGAATCACCGATCCGTTCCATGTTATTTGTCATTCGCATCAAAGCTGAAATTTCCTGGGCTTCATACTCATTTACTCCCCCTTGAGAAATTGTTGTCAGATAAGATAAAAGCTCTTTTTGCATAGTATCTAAAAAATCCTCATACCTTTTCCATTTGCCCAGTTTTTTCAAATTCCTGTTGTTGATGCAGTTGACCGTATTTTTTAATTCCGCCTGGGCCATTTCACCCATCCGGATAATTTCGCCGTGAACCTGGGCCAATGCAGCAACGGGCGAATCCATAAAGGTGTTGTCAAAATGGGGCAGCCGGAAACAGTCTTCCGCCTCTTCTTCTTTGGGCGAAAGAAATATGGCGGCCTTGATCAGCCATGGCAGAAAAATCAAAAATATCATAGCATTAATTACATTAAACATGGTGTGGCCATTGGCAATATAACGGGAAATATTGATCATGTCCCCTTTGACGACTTCGTTGACACTTCCTGCCCCCATTTGAAGGGTTATAAATTCTATGATTTTAACAAAAAACGGAAACAAGGCGACCATGATCCCGACACCAATCACATTAAACAATGTATGTGCACGTGCGGTTCGGTGGGCATTGATGTTGGTTGAACCGATTGTCGCGATTTCAGCTGTAATTGTGGTTCCGATATTTTCACCGAGAACCAGGGCCATTGCGCCTGGAAAGGTCAGCAATCCCTGAGTGGCCAGGGCCATTGTCAATCCGACGGTGGCAGACGAGGATTGAACCATGATCGTCAGAATTGCCCCCATGGCGACACAAAGAAGAATGCCGCCAAGACCGGAGGCATCAAAATGGGTAAAAAAGGAAATAAAAGCCGGATCGGATTTAATGGGTGACAATCCGTGTTTCATAATGGTCATTCCGTAAAACAGAAGCCCGAAACCCAGGATAATTTCTCCGATATATCTGAATTTTCTCTTTTTGGAAAAAAATTTCATGGATACGCCGATGGCAATAGCCGGCAGAGCTGCTTTGGTAAGTTTGAATGCAATCAGTTGAGCGGTAACCGTTGTGCCCATATTGGCTCCCAAAACAACGCCGACCGCCTGTTGCAACGTCATCATTCCGGCTCCGACAAATCCGATCAACATAACGGTTGTTGCTGAAGAGGATTGAATTACCGCCGTAACACCGGCACCGGTTGCGCATCCAATGATCCGGTTGGATGAAATGGCGCTGAGAACCTTTTTGATTCGATTGCCGGCAGACATTTGCAGACCTTCCGTCATCATATTCATGCCCAGGATAAACAAACCCAATCCACCAAGTGTTTGAATAATAACATTTGTAATGTTCAATTGTTTATTCCCCCCCCCTTAGATCCCTTAAAAAATCATTATCTCAATGCCGTATAATCGCTATAGATAACAAATACAGCATATTGAACGTATATGCGATTCTGATTTCAGGTTAGCTTTATCCATTGTCCCAATTTAAAATAAAATACAGTAGGCTCCTGACGAATTACCCTGAATTTGCAATATCTCAATATGATTACAAACAAGGGATGATGCATAAAATGAGGTCCGGCAAAAGCCGTGTCCCGGGCAATTTTTATTGGGTTTATATAACCGGCGGGGGAATAAATGCAAGGAGAAAAGCCTCGGCTTAAGGAGCGGAACCAGGGGTAAAAGGAAATGAATCGAATTTCCTCTATGTTGTCAAGAGGGAAGACCCGAGGCCGGTATGATTTTATAACAAAGCGTTAATGCGGTAACGAGATCTGTATCAGCTGGTCTTTTTTTTAAATTCACATGCCAGAACGGACGTCGCTGCTATGCAGTTTGCAAGATTTTCCAGAATATTTTTAAATGTGGTTGAAAGATTCTCATATTCCCTGCGGAGATTATCTGAATCCACTGTTTTTATCTCGAGGTCTTCTGACCCGAAAACAGAGGCGGAATAAGGTTCGTGCCCCATATCAAGGAAAGGGAGGTGACCGAAAAAATCCCCTTTATCAAGTTGGGTCAAAAGCACATGTCCTGATTTTGTGTGTCGAACAACAGATGCTTTACCTTGTTTGATTATAAATAGTCCTTCCAAACTTTCCCCCTGTTTAATTACTGTTTTCCCACTATTAATAAAATGTTTTAACTCAATATCTTTATTGTATATTTCAATTGTTTTATTGGTAACTTCTTTTAACCTCTTGTCAAGGATTATTACAAAATCTCTGAATTCATGGGACATGCATGAATATTCTCTGGAAAGAGACTGTGAATCCAGCACGCCAAGTTGGACATTACCTGCCGCTATAGCGTTAGCACTGCGTTTACTGTTTCGTGTTAGTAATGAATCCAGGCTCCCAAGAAAGGCACCCTCACCGATACGGGATATAGTAACAGGGCCCTGAGACGATTCTTTAACAATATCAACTGTTCCTTTTAATATAACCCAGATCCAACTGCCATGTTTTCCTTCTTCAATAATCTTGTCACCAGCAACGAAATCTTCTTCATCGACGACGTACAGGTAATCGACAAGCGGCCCTTTAATAATAGGTAATTCGGTCTCCGTCTTTGAAATATCTTCCGATAATTTTTTTTTAAATTTTCCAGTGCCTAACTTTTCTATAAGACCATCATCAAGCATCCTCAAACCGTCGAGTATAATCTCCATCCGGTTCTTATTGATGACCTTTTTGATTTTGACATCTTCCTGACTGAACTCAAATGTGCCTTCGGTCCAGCCAAATAAAGAGTAAAGCGCATCAAGACCGGTCGATGAATGGTTTGAAGCATTTATCATATTTCCCTTTACAAAATAAACAAAGGCCGGTTCAGAAGCGTATTCGCTTATTAAACGCAAAACACCGCAACCGGTATTTGCCCCCAACAGCTGAAATATTTCAGCCAGACTGAGAAAGTCAAGATTACCTGAAAAAACAACATTATTCTTCATGGTGGTATTTATTTCGCCCATTTCAATTCTCTATGAAGCGATTGTAATGTTAGTTTTAAGCATTCCTTTAGTGTCACACCGACCCCATCACCATTGATAGCGCTGGCTGAAAAAGAAGGGACCTTTAATTGTCCGTTTAAATCTTTTTCCATCCGGTTAATGGGCATCAGGGGAATGCCCTCTTCGGCAAGGTCCCTCTTGTTATACTGAAGGACAAGAGGAATTTTAAAAATACTTATGTTGTATTCTTTTAGATTTATTTGCAGGTCCTTCAATGAAAGCATATTTTTTTTACGTCTTGCTTCAAGGGAATCCGCAACAAAAACAATTCCGTCAACACCACGTAAAACCAGTTTTCTGGTCGAACCGTACTGAACCTGGCCCGGAACGGTATATAACTGGACCCTTACATCGCAGTCTTTGATTTTACCCAGTCCCATGGGAAGGAAATCGAAAAAAAGGGTACGGTCACCAGCGGTATCGATCGAAACCATTTCTCCCGTTATTCTCTTTTTATAGGCTTTGAAGATATATTCAAGATTTGTTGTCTTACCGCATCTTCCCGCTCCGTAATAGACGATTTTGCATTCTATCTCGCGTTTTTTCAAGTTGAAAACAGCCATTTAATCAGCTCCAAAGCAAAAAAAGGTGATATAACCGGTTTCTGTAATAAAATTTTAATGAATTATGTACTTAAAATCTTTATATTCAGGAGGTAATCCCCTTTTTTACGGCCTGACTCGATCTGTTTTTTATCCAGTATGATAGCTGAATCTATAAACAATCCAATAAGTGAATAAAATTGAACATTATCCAATTGAAGCCCAACCTTTAAGCTTTCAATCAAGAGTTTATCTTTGATAATTAACATCAAGATCAATCTCCTTGCCTTTTTGAGGGCCGTTATCAAGGGTGATGACTATGGAACTGATGTCGATAACGTCGTTTTCGTTTGTTTCAAGGTTTTTATCGGCCCGTGATTCTTGTTGTTGTAAAAGGGGATTATTAGTTGCATTCCTGTCTTCCTCTTTTGAAAAAAACAATAGTTCCTTGATAATTTCCTGCTCTTTTATTGAAATTTGTTGAGAAAGCGCCTCTTCTTCAATTCTGTGAATGTCCTGTCCCAGGGCACTGATTTTTTTTAATATCAAATTTATCAGATTTTGTCCGTTTTGAAGCTGCTTGCTTCCTTGGATCAATTTTATTGCATCATTATATTTTGTCTTTGAATCTTCCAGTAACCCATGGCTTTGATATAATGTGGCTTCCTTTAACAATAATTCAATCTGTTTTTTAATGTCCATATGAAATTCCATCACGAGGTTGTTTTCTATCTTCTTCGATGGCCGATCGCATGCTGAAGAGTGAAGAGTCAAGGCCGATTCTGTTTTTAAACGATATTCCAACGGCATAAGGTTTCAGCTGAAAGGTCGGTAAACGCATCATAATCCCTTATTTGAGCTTTCAGTTTTAGCTTGAAGGTAGTTGTCAATAAGAGATGATTTGATAAATCGAGGTTGAATAAAAGTTGCGGTCAGGACGATTATTCTATAGAGTTTATATAGCCGAGTTTTCGAATTTTTTATTGACGGAATTATATAATAACCTCTGGATTTGTTATGAATTTTTATCAAGAATTATTTTTCGAAGACTTATATATATAACCGGTGAGAAAATAAATGCAAGGGGAAAATCCTCTGTTTGACATGCCTGCCTTGTTTCTTTATATCTCCATATGACAGAATAAACTGATGTGGATAATTGTCGATTATACGACTTAGGAGAAAAAACGTGTTAAATTTAGAATCTGCCGATTTTGGAAAAGTAAAAATAGAGACGTTGGTTATCCCTGTTTGTGAGGATAATGATATCCATGATGATCAAACGATATCCTTGCTTATCGAAAAAGCAAAGGGGTTCAAGGAGTTCAAGGGGGAGAAAGGTGACAACCTGATTTTTTACAATCCTGATGAAGTTAACGCGCAGCGAGTGATTCTATTGGGGCTCGGGACGCTTGAAAAAACGGATCTCGAAACGCTGCGTCAGGCGGGGGGTAGGGCGGTAAAGCAATGTATCAAAAAGGATCTTTCCGAGGTGCGGATTGCCGTACCTTGTGCCGGGAAAATTAATTTGGATATCGCATCGGTTATTGAGGGGTTGATGGAAGGGGCTTTTCTTGGAAATCACTTGTTTGATAGATACAAACAAGACAAGAAACATAAGCCGTTAAGCGAGATTAATTTATTGGTGAAACCTGATATGGTTGACAAATTCAATGAATTATTGTCGCGTGTTGAACTCGTTTGTCAGGGGAGTATTCTTGCAAGAGACTGGGTTACGACACCTTCCAACGATAAGAGGCCTGAAGCGTTTACACAATCCATCGTATCTCTTGCTGAACAAGAGGACCTGACGGTAACGGTGCTGGATGAAAAAGAACTGGAATTAAATAAGTTTGGTGGGATGCTTGCGGTAGCTGCCGGCAGCCTGAGCAAGCCCCGACTGCTCGTCCTTGAGTATAACCCCAAAGCGGCAGAGAAGACTGTGGCGCTTGTCGGCAAAGGTGTAACGTTTGACTCGGGAGGTATCAACTTAAAACCTTCCTCGGGTCTTGAAGAAATGAAGATGGATATGGCGGGTGCCGCAGCGGTTGCAGCGACCCTTATCACGGCGGCTCGGCTTAAGACTCGAGTAAGAACTATCGGGGTCATTCCCATTGTTGAAAATATGCCGTCAGGCAATGCCGCCCGACCGGGAGACATCGTCAGGAGTTATAGTGGTAAAACCGTTGAAATAGAGAATACGGATGCCGAAGGCCGGCTGATATTGATCGATGCAATTTCTTATGCTATCAAACAATATAAACCTCAGACCCTTATTGACATGGCGACGCTCACCGGAGCCTGTGCCGTAGCACTGGGTGAAAAAATTGCCGGAGCATTCTCTTTTGATGACCAACTGGCTGAAGGTATTGTTTTTTCAGGTAAAAAGACTCATGAGCGCTGCTGGCGGATGCCCTTGCCTGAGGATTATAAGGAACTGATTAAAAGTGATTTGGCGGATATCAAGAACATGAGCAGCTCTCGCTGGGGCGGTGCGATCACTGCCGCGCTTTTTCTTTCGGAGTTTGTTGAAGACACCCGATGGGCCCATATCGACATTGCAGGACCTGCTTATATTGAAAAAGAATCCGACTATTGCGGTGTGGGTGGAACCGGTTTTGGGGTACGTTTGCTTTGCGATTTATTGGAAAAATTGTAAAGATTATGCACAGATACTCAATACTTTATACGGGAGGAACTGATGATTCGTGCTGTAGACCATATCAATATCGTGGTTTCCGACCTTGAACGGTCCGTTCGATTTTATACCGAATTGCTGGGATTCAAGGAAATAAGAAGAGGACATCTTGAGGGGGAATGGGTTGAATCCGTTTCGGGTCTTAAAGGGGTCCGCGCAGATGTTGTTTATACGTTACCGCCGGCCGGGGGGCCTCGACTGGAATTGCTCTGTTACGTGTCTCCGTCGGGCCAAACAATTCCTGAAAATTCTTGTGCCAATACAAGGGGTTTGCGCCACATGGCCTTGCAGGTGGATGATATCGAAGCCGAGGTAAAACGTCTGAAAGCGGCAGGTGTTCAATTTATCGGCGATCCGGTTTCCGTGCCGACGACTACAATTGCCCACGATGCCGGGGATAAAGTCCTTTGTTATTTTCTTGATCCGGATGGTGTACTGCTGGAACTTGCGGAGTACCGGTGAATTTGTAAATTATTCAGCCACTGAGGCATCAGGTGTAAAGAGAAGAAAGCTTATTACGCAAGGGTTCTTAATATAAAAAGCCGCAACCTATTAAGATTGCGGCTTTTTTGTTATGGGTGGTGCCGAAGGCCGGACTTGAACCGGCACGGGTCTCCCCACTACCCCCTCAAGATAGCGTGTCTACCAAGTTCCACCACTTCGGCACATGAGGTATGTTATTAATTTTGAGTGCTCGTTTCCG
>JAFDHS010000112.1 GCA_019308655.1 Deltaproteobacteria bacterium | reverse complement strand
AGAGAAACCTCTGTCTCGGATGCACGTATCCGGCATCTGCTCCAAATGATCAAAGATTTTGAGGTCCTTGCCGAACTTGATCTGAAAAATCATTTAAAAATAGATACCGATCTGCCTTTAGATGATGCATTTAGTAAAATTTTATCCCAAGGCTATGATTGTAAACGCGAACAGGTGAAAACTATTTTGATCCGCTAAAGAGGGAATAAATGGATATAACTCAAAAAATAGATAAAAATAAAACTTTGATCGCAGGTATTGGTGCGGCTCTAATCGATATACTTTCCCATGAAACCGATGACTTTTTGGAAAAGCTGGGTAATAAAAAAGGCGGAATGACCTATGTTGATGTTGAATTTATCGAACGGACACTGTTAAAGTTAACCGGCAATGCGAGCATTGTTCCCGGGGGGGCGGCATGTAATACGATTATAGGGATTGGACAACTTGGGGGTGAGACACGTTTTGTCGGGAAGCGGGGTATGGGAAAGTTTGGAGACCTTTTTGAAACGGAATTGAAAAAAAGTAATGTTGAACCCCATCTCTTTACAACGCCGACATCTACCGGCCGGGTTCTTTCTATTATTACACCGGATGCGCAGCGGTCAATGTTTACGCTTCTGGGGGCATCTTCGGAGATGCATCCGGAAGAAATTTCATATCGATGTTTTCAGAATGCTGCGATTCTTTTTCTTGAAGGCTATCTGGTTTTCAATCCGGATTTGACCATTGCCGCCCTGAATGCCGCAAAAGCAGCGGGATCGGTTATTGCTATGGATCTTGCCAGCTTTGATGTTGTAGAATCATCCAAGGATTTTCTAGAAAAAATAGTCATTGATTATGTAGATATTCTTATTGCAAATGAAGATGAATCTAAAGTATTCACGGGATATTCAGATGAAACAGAGGCATTGAAAGCACTTGCTGAAAATGTTGATGTTGCAGTTCTCAAGGTTGGAAAACGAGGGAGTTTTATCTCCCATCAAGGAAATATCATAAAGGTCGAACCCAAAGGAACCGGTGCCGCACTTGACACAACCGGTGCAGGCGATCTATGGGCATCCGGCTTTCTTTTTGGACTTGTTAATGGTTATCCACTTGAAAAATGCGGTGAACTCGCATCTGCATGCGGTTATGAGGTCTGTCAGGTTATGGGGGCCAAAATTCCTGAAAAAGGCTGGGAGCGAATAAAAAAGATATTGGAATAAGGGCTGGTGGGTTATAAAAAAATAAATTATGGAGTCAAAATGGCAACAAAAAGAAAGATACGGAAACAGCTTCTCAATGAACCGGATGAGTTTATAACATTCTCAACTAAATTGTTTGAGTTTGTTATGGCGCATAAAATTCAAATATCAAGCGCCATAGGTGTGGTATTCGTTTTGACGGCCCTTATTTCCGGATACTTCTATTCCTTAAATAAAGCTGAAAACAGGGCGTCCGCTTTGCTGGAAAAATGTATGGCCGGATACGAAACGATTTTACAAGACAAAAAACCGGACAAGGCATGCAGTGACATAGAAAAAGATTTTCAGATCATTTTTGAAAAATATTCAAATACGGCTGCAGAAAAATTCGCCAGGGTTGATTATGCCAATATTTGTTACAATGCCGGTGATTATGGCAAAGCAATAACCATGTATAAAAAGGCCGTAAAATATTTTGATACGCAACCGTTATTTAAAAATCTTATCTTAAGCGGTCTGGCTTATTCTTATGAAGGTATGAAAGATTTCGAAACAGCGGCGGAATATTTTGAAAAGATAGTGAAAGCGGACGATGCCTTGATGAAGGACGAAGCGCTTTTTAATTTGGGCTGTCTTTATGCGTCAACAGGTGACAGCAGCAGAAGCATGGATGTCTTCAGAAAGATTGTATCCGAGCATGCCGATTCTCTCTATTTTGAGATTGTGAAGGAAAAAAATAAAGGTTGATTGGTTTTTTTGCCAATCAACCTTTAAGGAAGGAAAACAGATGAAAAAATTATTAGGTTTGATTATATTAATATGCAATCTCTTTGCCAAAACTGAATAAAATTTAAAAACATTCAAAAAAAATTTAAAATATATTTTAAAAAACCAGTATTTACAAGCTGTTATGTTTTTTTGTATTCAAAAATATTTTTGAATGTTTGCATAATGAAACGGCTGGCATGATGTGATAAGTTCATATTTTTAAACCCTGCTTTCAGAAAAATGGACAAAACCCTTTATTTTAAAGACGTTATTTGGATTTGTACTGGGTTTAAAAATATGAACCCAAACTATTAAGTTAATGATCAAAGGGCATAACTACTTAATATTAAATAAAATATTTAAGTTTAATTTTTTGAACCTATCTCTATTTTATATTTTTTTATTTTTTGGTTGAGCCCGCTCTTTCCGATACCGAGTAGTTTTGCAGCATGGGACTGAACATTGTTGCTCAATTTCAAAGCTCTTGTTATCATTTTTTTTTCAACAATGGCAAGGGTTTCATATAAACTGATCTCTATGGGTATGTCTTCAAGTTGCAGGGTATTGTTTCCATTTGCCTTAAAGTGGTTTGGAAGGTCGGAAATCCTTATGAATTCACCGGGGCAGAGTATCATTGCTCTTTCTATAATATTCTCCAGTTCACGGATATTGCCGGGCCAACCGTATTCATAAAACAGACGTTCTGCTTCCTGGTCGATACCCTTTACCGGAATATCGGAATTACGTTCATTTGCATATTTTTTTATGAAATGGTCAACCAGAAGGTGAATATCCGATTGACGGCGTCTTAAAGGCGGCAGAAAAATGCGAAGCACATTCAACCGGTAATAGAGGTCTTCCCTGAATCGTTCTCCTGCCACTTCATCTTTCAGTACTTTATTTGTCGCAGCGATAAGACGAAAATCGATGGAAACAGGCTTGACCCCACCGACTCTTTCCAGCACCTTTTCCTGAAGAACCCGTAAAAGTTTTACCTGCAGGTTTTGAGAAAGTTCACCGATTTCATCGAGAAAAAGAGTGCCTCCATCCGCCAATTCAAATCGCCCTTTCTTCATGGCTACGGCACCGGTAAAAGCTCCTTTTTCATGCCCAAAAAGTTCGCTTTCAAGAAGATTTTCGGCAAAAGCCGAACAGTTAACTGCAATAAAAGGTTTATCCCGCCGGGAACTGTTAAAATGGATGGACTTGGCCACAAGCTCTTTACCTGTGCCGCTTTCACCCTCAATGAGTACGGTGGCATTGGTTGGTGCCACCTTTTGTATTACTTTATAAACATCCTGCATTAACTTGCTTTTTCCGATAATGTTTCCAAAACGGTATTGTGATTCGATCTCATCACGCAGGCGTCTGTTTTCTTTTACAACGCGGTACATTGCAATGGCTTTGTTTATATGAAGGATCATTCTTTCATTTTCAAAAGGTTTTAATATGAAAGTGTACGCACCCTTCTGCATTGCTTCAACCGCTTTGTCCACACTACCGTGAGCGGTCATCATTATTACCGGAATATCCGGATTTTTTTTCTTGATGTTGTCAAGGAGTTCAATCCCATCCATTGCCGGCATTTTTAAGTCTGCAAGAACAAGATCAACATCGCATTTTTCAAGTATCTCAAGGGCATTTTTACCACTGTTGGCCGTTAGGGTCTCAAAATTCTCCTCTTCCAGAACAGTTTTTAGTATGAGTGTATAATTTTTTTCATCATCGACAACTAAAACCGTCTCCATGATTAGCCCCTATGTTTTACAGGTAGTTCCACTGTAAGTTGAACTCCGTTTACCGGCCTGTTTCCAATTCGGAGTTTTCCTCCGTGCGATTCAATAATATTTTTTACAACCCCAAGCCCAAGGCCCGTTCCGTTTTCCTTGGTGGTAAAAAAAGGATCCCATATTTTTTCCAAAGCACTATCAGGAATTCCTTCTCCCTCATCTCCAAATATTATTATGACGGTGTCGTCACTGGAACCGATAGCAATATGGATTTTCCCGCCACTCGGCATTGCCTGCATGGAATTCATTAAAATGTTGAGAAAGGCCTGATAAAGCATGTCCGAATCAGCTGATATCTCCAGCTCATTATTACCGTAATACTTTTTAATGGTATAGCTATGATCCTTAATCTGTGAAGCAAGAAAATTAAGATTTTTTTCTATGATTTCTTCTACACGGCACGGCTGAAAATCGGGATCCCTTGGTTTGGCAAAATTCAGAAAATCCGTTATTATATTATTTAAACGGCGTGATTCCTCAAGAATGATATCAGGAATAGGGTTTGAAGGATCTAATTCAGCCATTTTCTTTTTTAAGTGTTCGGCTGAACTACTTATTATGCCCAGTGGATTTCGTATTTCATGAGAAATTCCAGCCGTCATCTCGCCCAGGGAAGACAAATGCATTGAACGATTCAGCTGTTCTTTGAGCTTAATCCTTTCCTGGGTCCGTCTTTGAATTATACTTTCTCCTCTTTTTACCACAAAAAGAAGAACAAGAAA
>JAFDHS010000111.1 GCA_019308655.1 Deltaproteobacteria bacterium | reverse complement strand
AGCCACGAAGACAGCAAGGCACAAAGAGAAAATGGAGATAAATTTTGTTCCACTATCTGAGAAAAAATAATTCTATAATCCTGGTGTCTTAGTGCCTTTGCGGCAAGATAGATAAATGGTTATAAAAACTTTAGTTTGTTTATTAAGTTCTTCGCTTTAAGACCGTATCCGGTCATACGAAATTCCCGTGTTTCATCGTCTGATATTTTAATATGTATGGCTAAATGATCAGGTAAAAAATCATCGAGCTTGTTTGGCCATTCGATGGCGACTACACCGTTACCATGTAATATTTCGTAAAAACCGATATCTTCCAAATCCGCTGAGTCTCCGATACGGTAAAGGTCGGCATGGAAAAGGATACACCTGCCGGGATATTCATTAATTATTGTATATGTCGGGCTTGTTATATAGTAATCTTCCGGAACATCAAGCCCTTTGGCGAGTCCCTGAACAAAAGAAGTCTTTCCGCTCCCAAGATCACCGGTCAGGGTTATGACGGTCCCTTCTTTAAGAAGTTTACCTGTCTTTTCTCCCAATAGTTGTGTCTCTTCAAGAGAATGGGTTGTTATTTGTAACTGGGAAGTCATTTTAAACTGTTTAAAGGTTTAGTTTAGGTTTTTGACAATGCATTATTTTTTTAATCTGCATTGGTATTTTTTTAATAACGTCGGATGCCAGAAATCCAAAAGGACCGGTTGATTCCGCTAGTGTATCAGCAGCGGCCCCATGCAGATAGACAGCTGCATGGGCGGCGGATTCAGAAGAATGACCCTGTGCAATCAGTGCCGCGATGATACCGGTAAGCACATCCCCCATGCCGCCGGATGCCATACCTGGATTGCCTGTGGGGTTGATAAATATTTTGCCGTCCGGATGAGCAATAAGTGTTCTTGCTCCTTTGAGTACGACAATAAGATCGAAATTTTCAGCAAAATCCCGGGCGCACGTTATGCGATTCTCCTGAATAAATTGAGGAGTTGAATCCATAAGTCTTGCCATTTCTCCGGGATGAGGGGTCAATATGATTTCGGCTTTTCGTTCTTTCAGAACTTGCAGATTACCCGCCAGGCAGTTTAAACCGTCTGCATCAATAACAAGTGGAACAGTGCTCTCCAGGATAAGTCCGTGAACGATATTTTTTGTTTGCCTGCTTGTTCCCAGGCCGGGTCCTAAGGCAAGAGATTTTTTGTCGGACAGAAGACTCATTATTGTATCAAATGATGAATCATCCAACATACCCTCCGGGGTTTCGGCAAGAGGGCATGTCATGGCTTCAATTACTTGTGATTCTATAATTGGATTTAAGCTTTTGGGGATTCCTAAAGTGACAAGTCCTGCTCCGGTTCTCATGGCAGCCATGGCGGTCATGGCCGCTGCTCCGGTTTTGCCTGTAGAACCTGCTAATATTAAAACGTGGCCGGTTTTTCCCTTGTGGGTATCAAAAGCTCTTTGCTGAAAACAGGTGGAGACCCCCTCCGGTGTCAACAGTTGGTATTTCGGCCCTATTCTCCCGGCAATATACGGTGGAATGCCGATATCGACTATTTTAAGCTTTCCGGTATAATCCGCGCCGGGAAAAAGAAGATGTCCTGTTTTGGCAAATGCAAAAGTCGCTGTGGCCTGTGCCCGGATACATGTTCCGCAGGGTTTGCCTGTGTTCGAATTAAGGCCCGAAGGTATATCCACGGCAAAAACAGGTTTATTCAAGCTGTTGATAACGTCTATGATTTGTTTGAAATATGCTTTTACATCCGATTTGAGTCCCGTACCCAGTTTATTCAAGCTGTTGATAACGTCTATGATTTGTTTGAAATATGCTTTTACATCCGATTTGAGTCCCGTACCCAGTATGGCGTCCACCCATATATCCTGCCGTGTCATTGAGGCCTTGTAATGCTCAAAAGCCTTTGGGTCCGGTATTTCAAGAATATCAACATTTAGTGGGTCCAGAAGATTCAGGTTGGCAGCAGCATCTCCTTTTACCATAGACCTTGAGGCAAAAAGATAGACTGTCACTTTTATGCCTTTTTGAGCAAGATAACGGGCAATTACAAAGCCGTCTCCTCCATTGTTGCCGTGTCCCGCAGCAACTCCGACTTTTTTTATTGCAAGCGCTTGAAATTCTTCAAATAAAAATCGAGTTGCACCGCGACCCGCATTTTCCATAAGAACTCTGCCCGGTATACCAAATGAATGGATGGTTTGCCTGTCGATTTCCTGCATCTCTTCGGTGGTTACAAGGTACATGATTTCAGGTTTTTTCCTGACCCGGATAAACCGGAAAAGTGATCTGAACTTTGAAGTTCTTTGCCATAGAAAGCAAATATTTCAGAATTAAGAGATTATTTACAGATCCCTGATAAGAGATCGCATCTCTTTTACTGCATTCTCCATGCCCACAAGAACGGCTCTTGAAATTATACTGTGGCCGATGCTGAATTCATTAATTTCACTGAGTCCTGTGAAATCCTTGATGGTATTGTAGCATAAACCATGACCCGCATTGACTCCCATTTTCAATTTATGTGCGAATTTTACGGCATCTACAATCATTGCAAAGGCTTGGTTCTTTTTAGAGCCGGTTTTTGCATCACAGAAAGCACCGGTATGAATTTCGATCATGGAAGCATTTATCTGGTAGGCCAGTTTAATCTGGTCCGGATCAGGGTCAATAAAGATACTTACCGGTATACCGCTGTTTTGCAATGTTTCTACTGTTTCGGCAATAGCGTTTTGGTGGACCATAAGATCCATCCCCCCCTCAGTTGTAAGCTCTTCACGTTTTTCAGGTACCAGGGTTACGATATCAGGCTGTATATCAAAAGCAATCCCGATCATTTCAGGTGTTGCAGCCATTTCAAGGATAAGTTTGGATTGAACGACTTTTCGTAAAATTTTGACATCCCGGTCCTGGATATGGCGTCTGTCTTCCCGCAGGTGAACGACGATACCTTCAGCGCCGGCCAATTCGGCAATTACCGCCGCTGCTACCGGATCAGGATAAGCAGCACCCCTGGCCTGTCTTAGTGTTGCCACATGGTCAACATTTACAGCTAAACTAGCCATACTAAATCTCCATATATTAAATTCTTTCGATCAATTTCAGAAGCGCATCGGTTTTTAGTTGCATGTCCACAGCTTCTTGTTCTGTTTTTTCATGGTCGTAGCCAAAAAGATGAAGAATACCATGTACCAGAAGTTCTGTAAAGCGTTGCTCCATGCTGATGTCCGCTTTTTCACCCTCTTTTTTTGCCGTCTCTATTGAAATCACCACATCGCCAAGAAGTTGAGGATTTATATCTGAAAAGTTACCTTCACGCATGGGAAAGGCGATAACATTTGTCGGGCCTTCTCTGTGCAGATAGTCTTTATTTAATAACGCTATCTGTGGGTCATCAACTATCAGTATGGAGAGTTCGCCATCAGGAGAGTCCAAGGCGTTTAAGATGGCCCTGGCTTTTTGGCGTATTTTTTCCGGTGATATTTTGTGCTTGTTTTGTTTGTTGTCTATCAGGACTCCCATTTTTGGCCTTTCCATTGATTACTGCTATATTATCAGGATATTCAATGCGGTGATGATAGATTCCGTTTAATATTTTATCGAAGCTTTTGGCTATTTTGTGAAGATCTTTTAAGGTCAGTTCGCATTCGTCCAACTGACCGTCCGAAAAAACCTTGTTTATGAGATTTTGAACAAGACCTTGAATTTTGGATGGCGTAGGGTTCTCAAGAGTTCTTGATGCGGCTTCAATTACGTCCGCCAGCATAACAAGTCCGACTTCTTTGGTTTGAGGTTTGGGACCAGGGTATCTGAAATCATCGGTTTTTACGGTATCATCTCCTTTAAGTTGTTTGGCTTTTTCATAAAAAAAGCTGATCAGGCTGGTTCCATGGTGCTGTTGTATGGCATCTATTATGGATTCTCCCAGTTTATTTTTTTGGGCGATGTCGACCCCTTCTTTGACGTGGGCTGTCAGGATCAGACTTGACATGGAAGGCGCAAGCTTGTTGTGCCTGTTTATGCCGTCTCGCTGATTTTCAATAAAATATAGAGGTTTTTTGATTTTGCCGATATCATGGTAATATCCGCATACTCTTGCAAGCAGAGGGTTAGCTCCGATCTCGGAAGCCGCGGCTTCAACCATTGTACCGATGACTACGGAGTGATTATACGTGCCGGGTGCCTCTATCATAAGTCTGCGGAGAATCGGCTGGTCAAGGTTTGCAAGTTCAAGCAGCTTGATATCGGTCGTGTAATTAAAGGCGATTTCCACAAGAGGTGCAATACCGGCTGTAACGATTCCTGCTCCCATACCTCCCATAAAGGCAAAGGCCCAGTCCCAAAAAAGTTTAAAACCCAAAAAGTCGGCCATATAAATATCGACTATGGTAGCGAGTAACATATTGAATAACCCGAGTTTCAGGCCGGCCTTGATAAAAACTTTACGCTCCCTGCAATGTTGCAGCCAATATGCAGCCAATATGCTGCTTAGCAGAAAATATATAAAAATACCGAAGTTGATTTCAAAGATAAGAAGGGCACAGATTGCCATAAGCACGGCAAAAGCAGTGGCGATTTCAAGCCCCATAAACAAACATATGGTCATGGCACCTGATGCAACGGGAATGCTGAAGAACATTGACGAAGTGGAGATTGAAAAGGGTATGTTGGGTGCCATTGATATGAACAATGAGGCCGATATTTTGGTGATAATGAAAAATGTAAGAAGAATACTGCTGATAAATAATAGATTTTTGTTATAATGACGTTCAAAAATTTGATTATCTTTTATATGGGTAATGTACGTTGTCAAAAGCAGGCAAAGAATGACCATACCTGTTCCGATGCTTTTTGCTTCGAGGGGTTTGTTTTGTGTTTGATTTTTCATTGCATTAAGTTTTAACAACTGGAGCTTTGAAACTCTTTCCCCCTCACGTAACAGCATTTCTCCGGCCTTTATTTTGTATAGAACAGGCTTGATTTCTTCTGCCGCCATTTTTTTTCGCTCTTCGGTTTCGTTCCTGTTTAATGTTATATTGGGAGGCAGGAGTCTTTGGGTAAAATCTACAATCAGGCTCTGAAGAATATAATTTATATCTTTAAGAATCGGCCGGCCGATTATCCTGACCATGGTTTTAGCCTGATCAGGTCCGTAAAAACCTTTTAAGTCAAGAACAATCTCTTCTTTTTTTGTTTGTACACTTCTTAAAATGATTCCTTTCTCGTATTCTTTGAGTAGGATTTCTTTGTTTGCGACCACCCCATTATTCAGAATTTGTTTGAGAATTTTTCCGATAAGATTCGAAATATTTTGTGAAAATTTTTCATCTTCAAGAATCTTATAAGCGCCATTGCTTACAGAAATTCCCATTTTTTCTTCAAACTTATCCTTCATTTGCAGGATTCGGTCATGTAAAGGCGGCTTTTTATCCGAAGTGCCGGTTGAAGCACTTTCAGATTCAAAAATCCTACGCAAATCAGTAAATGCTTCATCAATACGCCGGCTTAACGTATGTGCAAGGATGGTATCGTGATCGTAAACGGTCAAAACGGTTTCAACCGCCTGTCTTCGGCTTTGTTGAGTAGCATCCTGGTTTTCGATAAAGAAATCTTTAGGTGCCTTGATATCCCTTTCAACAATGTCGCCTATATTGTACGAATAACGTTTGATAACAAGATTAGGACAAAGAATAATTGTAAATATGACCGTAATTCCTATCAGAAGCGACCAGAATACATAGCGGTTGGTGGACCCCAAAAAACTGCGGGTGTATTTTTTGTTTATTTTCAAGTTCATTGAGAAGTTTGCGATGATAAATTTTATTGTTTAACTTTTTTTTGTTTGTCCGCTTGGTTCTCGTATGCCTTGACAATTTCCCGAACCAGATGATGCCTTACGATATCTTTTTTTGAAAAGAAGACAAATTCTATGCCTTTTATTTTATTCAGGATATCTTTGGCTTCAACAAGTCCTGAACGCTTTTCAACCGGAAGATCAATCTGGGTTATATCGCCTGTTATAACTGCCTTTGAGCTGAATCCTATACGGGTTAAAAACATTTTCATCTGTTCGGATGTGGTATTTTGGGCCTCATCTAAAATAATAAAGGAATCGTTCAAGGTTCGGCCGCGCATAAAAGCAAGGGGAGCGACTTCTATAGCCCCTTGTTCAATTAAACCTGAAACCTTTTCAAAGGTCATCATATCGTGAAGTGCATCATAAAGAGGTCGTAAATAGGGATCAACCTTTTCTGCAAGATCTCCGGGTAAAAATCCGAGTGATTCACCGGCCTCCACTGCCGG
>JAFDHS010000110.1 GCA_019308655.1 Deltaproteobacteria bacterium | reverse complement strand
TATCCGGGAGAATACATGGAATCAGGGGCGACAATCCATCTGTCTTCAGGCACCTCGCAGATGCAATCGACTTTGTTGATGATGTTTTGCCAGAATGTTTCAATGTCAGGTGCTCCCGGAAAGAGCCCGGCCATTCCCACCACGGCTATCGGCATTTTTTTGTTCATGAATTTTGATTCTTTTCAGTGCAAAAAAGTTTTAATTTATTCGAGCCTGATCCTGCCATCCGAATCAGATCCTATACTCCAGAATTCTCTATAACACAAGGCCGCTGACATTACCAAAAAGCAATGCATCTTAAATATTTATTTTGAAGAATAACACCCCCATTGGCTATCCTCAAGGACGGATAAACACACAATGGTAAAAAAAATATCATAAGCAGAATTGCTGAATTTTTCAAACGGACTCTAAAAAAAATTTGACATAAAAACCGGGGAAAGATATTTGAATTTAAAAAAGAAAGGAATAAATCATGCGTGCAGTCGTACAAAGGGTAAAAAAAAGTTCCGTATCAGTAGACAACAAAGTGATCGGTGAAATCGGCGGCGGACTTCTGGTACTTCTTGGAGTGGCCCAGGGAGATACTCCGGATGATGCTGAGTATCTTGCAGACAAAATTGCAAATTTAAGAATTTTTGAAGATGAAAACGGAAAAATGAACAAATCTTTGATAGAAACCCAGGGTGAAATGCTTGTGGTATCACAATTCACACTGTGTGGTGATTGTCGAAAGGGAAGACGCCCGTCCTTTATAAATGCCGCAAGACCTGAACAGGCCAATGGGCTTTATGAATACTTCGTCAAACAGGTCCGAGAAAAAAAAATCAGCGTCAAAACCGGAAAGTTCGGCGCGATGATGGCGGTATCACTGATAAACGACGGACCGGTTACACTCATCGTCGAAAGCAAGACAGATCTTAAATCATAAGGAACGGGAGCGTAAGCATGCAGAAAAAATTCAGCGCAAAATACAACCTGCCCGTACCCGCAGCATATACTTTATGCATAGTACTCCTGATTGTTTGCATCCTGTTCTCTCCATGGCAGCCAAAAAAAGTTTATGCCGCGAATCTTTACGACATTAATACGCTCATAGGAAAACGGGATTCAGCTTTTATTGCAGATCACCGGGGCAAGATCGTTTTCAGCAAGAATGCCGACAAACAACTGGTCCCGGCATCGACATTGAAATTGCTGACTTCCCTGGTTGCCTTAAATTATTTAGGCAGGGATTACAGGTTCACAACTGAATTTTACATAGACAAGCAGTCAAATCTAAAGATAAAGGGATATGGGGACCCTCTTCTGATATCGGAAATTATCGATGAAATATCCGATATCCTGGGCAAAAAACTTGCCGATTCCGAGATAAGCAGCATCAATGATATTGTTTTAGACGATTCTTATTTTACAAGTCCGATAATTATCCCCGGAAACAGCTTTTCGCCGGAACCCTATGACGCACCCAACGGAGCCCTGTGCGCCAATTTCAACACCATCAACTTTGAACGTGGTCCCGATGGTTCCTATATCAGCGCCGAACCCCAGACCCCGCTTTTACCCTTTGCTTTAAAAAAAATAAAAGACGCTTCGCTGAATAAGGGAAGAATCGTACTTTCCAAAGAAAAAGATGAAATCACCCTTTATGCCGGTCATCTCTTTTTTTATTTTCTTAAAAACAAGGGTATAAATTGCAACGGCAGGGTGAGACTCGGAGGCGTTCACAAGGAGAATGACAGACTCATATATAAACATATTTCAAAATTTTCATTGCAGCAGATCATATCCAAACTTCTTCGCTATTCAAACAACTTTATGGCAAACCAGCTCCTTGTTGCATCAGGAGCAAAACTTTTCGGCTCTCCGGGCTCTCTGGAAAAAGGTGTTGCCGCCGCAGCGCGTTATGCAAAAGACGTGCTGAAGATAGAGGAGATATGCCTTGTTGAAGGTTCAGGATTATCAAGAAAGAACCATATTTCCGCAAAAATGCTGGGCAGAACTCTCGAAGAATTTGAAGAACACCGCATTCTCATGCGGCATATGGGCAGGGAGTTTTATAAAACAGGAACATTAAAAGACATTGCCACAAGAGCCGGTTATATCGAAAACAACAAAGGAGAATTATATCGTTTTGTCGTAATGATAAATACACCCGGCAAATCAACGCAAAATATCATGTCAAAAATTTTGAAGAGTTTAAATTAAAACGTGAAACGTCTCTTTTCCCCGCATGTAATACAGGCATATGCGCTGTGGTTATGAATCGATTCAAAATTTTCAACACTGACGTTAAACCATGTTATGTTATCGTCTTTGAGCAGCTCTTGCGCAACATCACGCACGATGTCCTCAACGAATTTCGGATTATTGTAACCCTTTTCGGTTACAAACTTTTCGTCAACACGCTTTAAAACGGAATATACTTCACAGGACCCGCACTTCTCCACCAGTTCAATCATGTCTTCGATCCATATAAATTTGTTGAATCGGGTCCTGAGCCGAACCTCCCCGCGCTGATTATGGGCACCTGCTTTGCTGATCTCCTTTGAACAGGGGCAGACGGAAGAAATCGGGACAATAACTTCTGCAACAAGATCGAGTTTACCCTCAGGGTCGCTCGAACCGATAAGCCTGCATGTATAATCCATGTAGCCCAGTGAATTGCTGACCGGAGCTTTCTTTTCAATAAAATAAGGAAACGTAACTTCAATATGCGCAGAGGCTGCATTCAGATGTTTTTTCATCTGCTCAAGGATATCTGAAAATGATTTTAAAGAGACCTCCGGACGAAACATATGCAGCATCTCAACAAAACGGCTCATATGCGTCCCCTTCCATTCGTGAGGCAAATCGACATACATGTTTATGGAAGCGACTGTTTCCTGAAAACCGTTAACCCGGTCAAGAACTCTTATAGGATAGCGCAGATCTTTTATACCGACCTTGTCTATAGGTATGTTCCGATAATCACGCTCATTCTGGATATCTTTCATTTATAATACGTCCTGAATTCTTTTATTTTAATAAAAAAACCTAACCCGGACAAACCGGAAAAGTAAGCTGAAGTTTGTTGCGTTTCTTATTTTAAGAGATAGTCAGTTTTAACACGATGCAAGGAGTTAAAAATATTTCCTTTTATTTTTTTGTTACTATGATACAATTGATTCAAAAATGTTTTTATCTCCTGTCTTTTAGAAACTTTTGCACTAGGGCATGGATTTTCAAAATCAGGGAAATTGTTGTCGTCTGCAAAACTTCGGATTTTCGCTTCATCCACAAAGGCCAACGGCCTTATTACAGTGAGCCTGCCCTGAAAAAAACTTTGGGCGGGAACCATGGTACTGATCTCCCCGGAATAGAACATATTCAAGAATAAAGTCTCTATGATGTCATCCTTGTTATGCCCCAACGCTACTTTATTACAACCGAATTCATCCGCAATTTCAAAAAGGCGTTTTCTGCGCAACCGGGAACACAAAAAACACGGATTTTCCCGATTTTGGGAGCTGTGCCCCAAAAGACCGTAGTCCGTATATTCAATTCTTAATTGATACCCCATTTTTTCGCAATAGCTTTTAAGGGGTCTGCTGAAACCGCCGTCAAATCCCGGATCAATATAAACCGCAAACAGTTTATATTTTATGGGAATACGGGCCAGACGCTCATGTAAAACGAACATCATGGTCAGGCTGTCCTTCCCACCTGAAAGGCCGACCACGATCCGGTCCCCGTCAGTCACCATGTCATATCGGTGCAATGCTTTGCCCACGGCCCTGTTCAGTGCTTTATATTTTTTATTATGCTTGTACGACAGATCCAGACAACGTCCTTATTTCTTTTTTTTCGATTCCTTTTTAACAAACACCTTGCCTGCGGCAATTTCTCTCAAGGAAACAACAATATCTTCATTTTTTGCCGGACTCACAAGATATTCGGATCCCTCACGAATCTGTCGTACCCGTTTTGCAGCCATATGAACCAGCTCAAAACGGGTTGTCACTTTTTCAAGACAATCATCTATAGTAATACGCGCCAATAGAAAACCTCCACATCAATTATCATAGGTCAGCTTACAATATTTCCACCAACTCATAGGACCTTTTCCCGCCCGGAGCCTGCAGAATGACTTCATCACCGGGTTTTTTGCCTATTATCGCTTTTCCAAGGGGTGAGGAAACAGAGATACGTTTTTCTTCGATATTGGATTCATCCGGCCCTACGATTTGATATTGAACCTCATCACCCGTATCTATATTTTCAAGCACAACGGTAACGCCGAATACCGCCCGATCCTTGGAAAGCTTGGAGGGATCAATCACATCCGCATTGCCCAGTTTGTATGACAATTCACCTATCCGTCCTTCAATAAATGACTGCCGCTCTTTGGCTGCCGTAAATTCGGCATTTTCTGAAAGATCCCCATGTGCCCGTGCCGTTTCAATCGCCTTGATATTCTCCGGACGTTCAACGGATTTCAGTTTTTCAAGCTCCTTTTTCAGGGCGTGATACCCCTCTATCGTAATAGGTACTCGCTCCAA
>JAFDHS010000109.1 GCA_019308655.1 Deltaproteobacteria bacterium | reverse complement strand
AAATTAGGCAGTTTTACCATCCATACCTATGGCTTTTTTGTTGCAACAGGTTTTCTGACCGGTATTTTTTTGGCAAAGCATGAGGCAAACAGGGTAGGGGAAGATAGTGAAAAAATAACGGACCTTTGTTTTTATGTCCTTATTGCGGCTATTATAGGGTCTCGAATTTTTTATGTTTTAACAAACCTGAAGTATTTTGCTGCCGAACCTTTGGATGTTTTTAAAATATGGAACGGAGGTCTGGTCTTTTATGGCGGTTTTATTGCTGCGCTGATTGTTTTGCTTGTTTATTTAAAGAAGCACGGAATGCCTTTGTGGAAAATTCTGGATATTGCCGCTCCCTCACTTGCGTTAGGGCATTTTTTTGGCCGCCTGGGCTGCTTTTCCGCCGGATGCTGTTACGGTAAGCTTTCCGATCTTCCCTGGGCCGTTACCTTCACTAACCCGGATTCCCTTGCTCCGCTGGGTGTACCGCTTCATCCGACCCAGCTTTATTCCGCTGCCAATAATCTTATTATTTTTGGTTTTTTGTTGCTTTTCAAACGGATTAAAAAATTTGAGGGTCAGCTTTTCTGGATCTATGTTCTGCTTTACGGGATCACCCGTTCTATTATAGAGATTTTTCGGGGCGATCCCAGGGGCGGAGTTCTTTTCGGCATACTTTCGGTCTCCCAGACCATAGGAGCCGCGATGTCGATTATTGCTGTTTTCATGCTTGTCGTTCTTGGCAGGCGAGCAGCCGGGGTGTCGGGGGAAAATGCCTGAAATCAACTACAAGGATCTGAAAAATTATTTAAACGACCAGCAAAACGAACCGTTTTCTCCGGTATACCTTGTGTATGGAGAAGAGTATCTTTATAAAAGGGTGTTTGAAGAACTTTTGGATGCCATGGTCCCGGTTTCAAAAAGGTCTCTTAACTATGAGCCGGTAGATGGAACGGAAACTGATGTTTATGATCTTATCGAACGTTTAAATACCTTTTCTTTTTTTTCCGGTACAAAGGTTGTGGCGCTGCATGACTCAAGAATATTCTATTCAAAACAGGATGCGACCAAAATTCTTGAAAAAGCCAAAGCAGCGTATGATCAAAAGGATATGAAAAAGGCCGCAAAATTTCTTGCAGCCCTTTTAGCTCTGATGAGTGTTTCTTTTAAGGATATGGGAAATCAAAACATCAGAGATATCTTAAAGATGGATGCCGACGGTTTCAGTGATGGTAAGTGGCTGGATGAAGTTGTTACATACTGTATTGATGAGGGATTTTCTCCACCTGTTGCTGAAGATCATGCAAAGGTTTTGCAAAAAGCCGTTGAAAAGGGTTTTCCAAAAGGAAATCATTTGATCATAACCACCGACATGGCGGATAAACGACGCGGGCTTTTTAAGGCTATAAAAAAAACCGGGGTGATAATTGACTGCTCGGTTCCCAAAGGAGACCGCAAGGTAGACAAGGATGCGCAAAGGACCGTGCTTTGTGAAACAATGAATACGATCCTTTCGCAAAATCAAAAACAGATGGATAATAGCGCATACACGGCTATGTATGAGATGACTGGTTTTGATCTTCGCACGTTTTCCGGTAATCTGGAGAAACTGGTAAACTTTGTCGGCGATAGAGAGATAATTACCCTTGATGATGTTAACGCTGTTTTAAAGCGTACCAAAAAGGATCCCATATATGAATTAACAGGCGCTATATCCGACAGAAATATGGAAGATGCCCTGTTTTATTTAAATTCCCTTCTCAACAGCGATTTTTATCCTCTCCAGATTCTGGCCGCAATGACCAATCAGATCAGAAAGCTTTTGGTTGTCAAGGGTTTTGCTGAAAGTTCACAGGAAAATGACAGCTATGCCACTGTCCGCTTCAATCATTTTAAAACAGATATTATGCCGGCCATGTTAGCGTATGACCGGCACATTTTGAACCAATGGGAAGAATGGGAAAACATTCTTTCAGAGAATAGGGACGGATCAGGGAAGACAAGGGAAAAGAAAAAAAAGACGACGGATCTTGTCATTGTAAAAAATCCTAATAATCCTTATCCGGTTTATTTGATGCTGCGTAAATCCGAAGGTTTTACCAAAGATGAACTTGTTGATGCCCTTGAATGTCTGAACAAGGCGGACCGTAAGCTCAAGACCTCTGCACAAAGCCATAAACTTATACTGGAGGAAGTAATTATTCATATTTGCCGAAGTGGGTGAAAGGCAATAGGCGATGGGCAATAGGCTATGGGTAGAGTGGACAGTAAATAGTGAGCAGGAAGATGGGAAAATACGTAGTTTTTTTCCTGCGTGGGAATGCATACCGTCCTAAAAGAGAGGCCTGAACTTATCGAAAAAATTAAGTTGTTAGTACCCGGGAAACAGAGCAAAGCATAACCTGTCAACCATCTATTCAGGGAGGTAATCAATCATGCCGAGAACCAAAATAGTATGTACCATAGGCCCTTCAAGCAGCTCCCCCGAGGTTATCCGAGAACTCGTCAAAAGTGGTATGGATGTGGCCCGACTGAATTTTTCCCATGGCACCCACAAAGAGCATGAGGAAAAAATTCGTATTATTCGGGCCGTTTCCGACCAATTGGGCAAACCTGTTGCCATTTTGCAGGATCTTTGCGGGCCTAAAATCAGGGTAGGCAATGTTGCTGAACCGGGTATGCATCTTAAACCCGGTCAGACTTTTATTCTGACCAGTGAACAGGTTATGGGCAGTGAAAACCGGGTCTCGGTTTCCTATCCAACTCTTCCTTCAGAAGTTAAAAATGGCGATATAATCCTTCTTGCAGATGGCATGCTTGAACTTGTGGTAAAAAAGACTAACCGCACCGAGATTTACTGTAAGGTGATCACAGGGGGTGTTCTGACTTCCCATAAAGGGATCAATCTTCCATCTGGAACCATTAAGATGGATGCCCTGACGCCGAAGGATATTGAAGATCTTCTCTTTGGATTGAAAAATGATGTCGATTATGTGGGATTGTCCTTTGTAAGAAGGGCCGAAGATATTTTGAAGTTAAAAGATATCATAAAAAGGGAGAAAAAGGATACCCCTGTTATTGCCAAGATAGAAAAGCATGAAGCACTGGTCAATATTGAAGAGATCATGGAGGTGTCCGACGGGGTGATGGTTGCCCGGGGTGATCTGGGAGTGGAAATACCCCTTGAAGATGTTCCCAATATTCAGAAGATGTTGGTTTGCAAGGCGAATGTTTTGGGGAAACCGGTTATAATCGCCACGCAGATGCTTCGATCCATGGTTGATTCCCCTCGTCCTACAAGGGCTGAAGCGACTGACGTGGCAAACGGTGTTTTGGATGGTGCGGACGCGGTCATGCTCTCCGAGGAGACGGCCATCGGCAAATATCCGGTTAAAGCCGTCCGGTTCATGGCCCGTATCGCAGAGAGCGCCGAAAAGATATATCCTTATGAAAAGTACTTGCAGCTTATTTCTAAAAAGGGAATTTCAGAGTCCGTTGCATATGCCTCTTGCATTTTGGCCGATAATCTGGATGCATCGGCGATTGTCGCAACAACACGTTCCGGATTTACGGCAAAACATATTTCCAGGTTCAGGCCGAAAACGAAAATTATAGCCCTTTCTCCTGATAAGGTTACCGTGCGGCGTCTTTCCCTTTACTGGGGCTGTCTTCCAAGTTTTGTTCCGGATTCAAAAGATACGGATGACCTGTTTGAAAAAACATCCAGTTTTGCCCTGGCAACAGGAAATGTTTCCAAAGGTGATGTGATCGTTATCACAACGGGACATCCCGTGTGGGTGGCGGGTACAACGAACATGATGAGGGTCAAAAGACTTTGATCCGATCATTTTTGTAAAGGACCGCTGACCGGTGTTACGGCAATATGGGTTTTGGCATCGTTGGTGCATTTGACGATAATGTGAGTAAAACCGTTTTCAATATCAAGATTCAGACTTTTAATATCGAGAAAGCTCCGGGCCTTTGCTTCTGCAATTTTAAGGTGTGAGGTTCTGCTTGTTGCTGTAATGCCTATATCTCTTTGCGCTTTGAGTCTGACGACTTCAGATTTGTTTGACGCGATGATATCCGGCAAACCGTGGCTTGAATCATTTATGCATTTGACAAATTCCGCTGCATTGGCGGTATTGTTTCCGAGAATCGAAAACCGATTTTCGGATTTGATGGTTTTGTTCTTATGTGCGGTAAACGTTACGCCGTTAATGGTTAGGCTTTCAGTATCAAGGATGCCATCAAATGTAATGGTCAGTTCCGTCACTTTATGGTTCAAGGCGATTCCGGCCTGGGCTCCGGGGATTGGTTTGCTGTCCGTACCGCTTGCATCTTTTGCCTGAAAGATTTGAACTTTTGCCTGTTTGGGTGCGGAGGCTGCTACGTCATTGGCCGTGTTAAGATTTATCCCGCGTTCAGATAAAAGAAGATTATTACCATCATCACTGATATTGAGTTCATCTTTCAGGATCTGGTCAATTTTGATCGCTTCTAAAACTCTATGCATGAATCCTTTAATTCCTTTTATCCCTTATGTACTGAAAAGAAAAACCGCCTC
>JAFDHS010000108.1 GCA_019308655.1 Deltaproteobacteria bacterium | reverse complement strand
TTCCGAATTTTTTTCCAGTATGCTCAAAGCTTCTTTGCCTGAAGAAACGGATTTTACTTTAAAACCATAAGCCTCCAATATGTTTTGCATAATGAGCCTGCTGTCGGCACAATCGTCAACAACCAGCACATTTGAGTATTGAATATCACAAGGAAACAAAAACTGTTGTTCCCGTACTCCGGTTTGCAGCCCGAAACGAGCCGTGAAGGTGAAGGTACTTCCTTTTCCCAATTCACTTTCAACCCAGATTTTACCTTCCATCCTCTCCACTAATTCTTTACAAATGGATAATCCAAGACCGATCCCCTCATATTTTCGCGTGATGGACGTATCGGCCTGGCTGAAACTCTCAAAAAGCTTGTGAACGTATTCCGGCGCTATTCCCACACCCGTATCTTTGACAAAAAACTTCAGTCTTACCCGATCTGAAGATTTTTCCGAAACTCTTGCCCCGACAATGACAACCCCTGACTTTTCAGTGAATTTAACCGCATTGTTTGTCAGATTCGTCAGGACCTGCTGGAGGCGCAGAGAATCTCCGATCAGCGATACCGGCGTTTCCGGGTCGATATCCACAAGAATTTCGATCCTTTTCTCCGCCGCCTTGTTGATTAAGGTCTCCATTACTCTATCCATGACGTCGTCTATTTTGAAAGGGTGCATTTCCAAATCAAGTTCATCAGCTTCGATCTTTGAAAAATCCAGTATATTGTTAATGATTCCAAGCAGGGAATACGCCGACGCGTGTATGATTTGCAGATAGTGTTTGGCCTTGGAAGGCAGTTCCTCACTCAGTGCCAGGTCCGTAGCACCGATAACCCCATTCATGGGGGTCCGGATTTCATGGCTCATATTGGTCAAAAACTCGCTTTTGGCTTTGGTGGCCGCTTCAGCCGCTTCTTTGGCCCTGATTAATTTTTTTTCCGCTGCTTTACGCTCGGCAACCTCTGCTACAAGTTTAACATGGGATGCTTTATTTTTTCGATTGAGATTAAAAATTACAAAGGTGGAAGTCGTCATTACAAGAAACAAAACCCCGGCAAGTAATATCCAATGCCAATAATTTCGAATAACATCGGAGAGGGTTATTTTACCCAGGTCCTTGTATGGGCCGACTTTCAGGTCTCTTAAACATTCATGCACGGACTGATAGTTAAGGGGTATGGTCCACCCCGCACACTTTGCCGCCCTGGCCGCTGCAGAATCCGGAGGCATTGCAAGCAAGGCCACGGCAACCGCTTCAGCCAGTTCATCCGGCGTATGTTTTACTTTGGCAAAGGGCCACTCCGGATACATCCGGGTTGAATAAACAAAAGGGAAATCCGTTCCACCGCAATTATAGTCGGTTATTACATAAAATTCGGAAAGATCGATTTTCCCTTCCGCATGCATGCGTTCAAGGGTATCCGTTCGGACCGTTCCGGCGTCAACTTTTGCGTCCATGACCGCATAAACAACCGCATCGTGGGTATCGTCAAATCTGAGATTTGAAAAATAGCCGTAAGGATCGACCCCATGGTCTTTGAATTCACGCCAGGCCATCCGCCACCCCCCCAGGGAGGTTTCGTCAACAGCCATAAAGGTTTTATTTTTCAAGTCTTTCATGTGCCGGATGTCGTCTCTGTCGGCCCTGCAAAAAATCACCCCGCCGTAGCTGGTATACGCTTTTCCAAGTACAAGGTTCTTCAGCGTAGCGATCCGGTTTGCACCGTACAAAATTTCCAACTCCACATAAAACGACGGATTGGAAAGTATAAAATCGACTTGTCTGTTTTTAACGAAAAAATAAATCTGCTCATGATCAAGCGGGACGATGGCAAACTTTTTCCAGGGAATCATGGCCGTCAAATACTCAGCGGTAGGAGACCATTTTTCAAGGCAATGAACGTCTCCTCTTTTGGCCAGGACACCGATTTTCACCAAACCTTCATCTTCTCCCCATGAAACGCCGGTGATCAACAAGGAAAAGACCAGGAAAGCACTACTCAAACTTGAAATTATCCTGCTGAAAAAGCTCCAGACAGGCGTCAACCGCATCGGAGTCATATAGTTTTCCTCTGTTTTTCCGAATATCCTCGAGAGCAAACTCTATACCCAGGGCCGGACGATAGGGGCGGTAAGAGCTCTCAGCTTCTGTTACATCGGCGACTGTGAGTATTTTTGATTCCTGCATGATTTCATCCCCTTTGAGATGCTTGGGATACCCTGAACCATCAAGCAATTCATGGTGCTGAAGTACGATTTGGGCGAAAGGCCATGGAGACGGAATATTCTTTAAGAGGTCGTAGCCGACCTTGGGATGAATTCTGATCATATCAAATTCAGCATCAAGCAATTTTCCCGACCGGTTGAGAATTGAGGTCGGTATGCGGATTTTTCCGATATCATGAAGGATCCCTGCAAACCGAATGGCACTGATCTGATCTTTTGAAAGCCCCATTTTCCCGGCAATGGCACACGCCAACTGGGCCACGCGCTGCTGGTGACCCGCCGTATACGGATCTCTGGTCTCAACCATCATGGCCATGGCCCTGATCGTTGCCCCCAACATCTCTTGAAGCTGTGCTGTTTTTTCTTCAACTTTTTGCTCCAATATGACGTTCTGAGAACTGAGTTCCTCCCTCATTTTTTTAAGAGAGAGATGAGTTTGAACCCTTGCTTTTACTTCCGTTGCATGAAAAGGTTTGGTTATATAATCCACGGCACCGAGTTCAAAACCCTGGGTTTTGTCCCCGGCTTCACTCATTGCCGTGATAAAAATAACGGGGACATCTTTTGTTCGGGAAACTGCTTTCAAGCGGGAACAAACCTCGTAACCATTCATCCCGGGCATCATGATATCCAAAAGAATAAGATCCGGCAGTTTTTTTTCTATATAATCCAGTGCCTTGGGACCGTTTTTAGCAATACCGAGCCGGAAGTCATCCTTTAATGTGTTCACCAGCAAATCAATATTGGTTGAGTTGTCATCCACAATCAAAACCAAGGGGTTACCTGTTTTCATTCTCGTCACCTTTTTCGGCCGCCGCAGCCTTTATCTTTTCCATTATACCTTTAAGGGTTTCGACTGCCTCGTCGTAGTCATATGTATTTACAAGGTTTTCAAGTTCCTGAAAAATCGCCCCGCTAAGATCCCCCTTAAGAACATCCATATGATTTTTAATCTCCTGGGGATCGGCAACATCAAGGGCACCTGCAAGACGCTTCAGTGCAGCGAGAATTTGTGCCGGCTCCGCACTTAGCTTTATTTTTTCCTCTTTTTCATATAATTCTTTATCCTTAATTTTGACCAGTGACTCTAAGGAGTCCAAAACCTCATTCAGACCGGCTTCAACTTTGTCGATCAGATCGGAAATCCCTTCCAAAGAAGTCGGAAGTCCGTTTTTTGCATTTCTGCCTGCGGTTTCAAGATTCTGTGCATTCTTATACAACTTTTTGGCCCCGATATTACCGGCGCTGCCTTTCAGGCTATGGGCAAGATGTAACATGGCGTCCCAATCTTTTCTTTCCAGAGCATCTCGTATTTTAACGCCGGTATCTCTGTTGTTTTTAAGAAACCCCATGAGTATCCGCTTGAAAATATCATTGCTGATATTCAGCGATTTCAAGGCGTCCTGAATATTGATCCCAGGGAGTCTCAGCGGCAGTTCTTCGGCTTCCATAATTACCCGCTCTACTTCTTCACCCGGCTTTTCAACTGTGGCCGATTCAACAGTTTCCCGTCTTTTTCCGGGCTTAACCAGTTCCCAGAGTGTTCGGAATAATCTCTCCTGACTGACCGGCTTGGAAACATATGCGTTCATTCCGGCTTCCAGGCATTTTTCCTCGTCACCTTTCATGGCATGGGCAGTCATGGCGATAATGGGAAGAAAGTTAAATTTCGGATCTTTCCGAATTGTCCTCGTTGCCTCATATCCATCCATCTTCGGCATTTGTACGTCCATTAATACGGCGTCAAAATAAGTTTGCCGCACCGCCTCTACTGCCTCTTCTCCATTATTGGCAACATCGACGATAATTTCCGCCTTCTCCAATATGGCTTTTGCAATTTCCTGGTTGACGGGATTGTCTTCAACTACAAGGATTCGGAGCCCTTTGAGACGTTCCTCATAAACAGGGACTTTGGCAGCGATATATTTTTCCTCTTCCGCACCTCTGATCCCTTGTTTTCCAAAGGTATTCATAATCGCATTAAAAAGCGTTGACTGGTATACGGGTTTGGTCAGGAAACCGTTGACCCCCGCTCTTTCGGCTTCCATTTTTTCATTTACTTTTCCAAAAGCGGTCATCATGATTATCGGAGTAGTCAGTTTAAGGTCCTTACGGATTCTTCTTGAAGCCTCGATGCCATCCAGACCAGGCATCAACCAGTCCATCATGACAAGATCAAATGGCTTTCCCCTTTCCAGATTTTTTCCCAGCATGTGTAACGATTCTTCTCCCGAAGAGACCGACTTCACCCGAAAACCAAAAGACTCCAACATCTTTTGCATGATGACTCTGCTGTCGGCGCAGTCGTCAACGACCAACACGTTTAAATATTGAATATCGGAAGG
>JAFDHS010000107.1 GCA_019308655.1 Deltaproteobacteria bacterium | reverse complement strand
GTGAGGGGAAAAGCCTTTATAATTTATTGGTCCTGGAACAAAGATAATTCCGGCTCCATAATCAATTATGTTCGGTGGAAAAGATTCGGACATTTGTTAGAATAAAATGGGGGGGAATAATGCAGTTTGCAAGGAAAGATATTTTGGATATTGAGTCACTTTCCGTAGATGAAATTACCCTGATTCTACTGCGGACAGCATGACGGAGATTTCGGAAAGACCTGTTAAAAAAGTTCCGACGTTAAGGGGCAAAACCATTGTTCTTTTT
Organism: Deltaproteobacteria bacterium; assembly: GCA_019308655.1. GTDB lineage: Bacteria > Desulfobacterota > Desulfobacteria > Desulfobacterales > JAFDHS01 > JAFDHS01. The sequence goes on along the minus strand of JAFDHS010000107.1, from coordinate 6,603 downwards.
TTCCATGAGCCGAGTACGAGAACACGAACCTCCTTTGACATTGCGGCCAAACGATTAAGTGCCGATAGTATTTCATTGAGTGCAAGCACAAGCAGCGTAGTCAAGGGGGAGACGCTGATAGACACGGCCCGAAATCTTGAGGCCATGAACCCTGATGTGATTGTGATACGACATTCTTCGGCAGGCGCTCCCCATATGCTTGCAAGCATTTTGAAAGCCTCGGTTATCAACGGAGGGGATGGGATGCACGCCCATCCCACACAATGCCTCCTTGACCTGATGACGGTCAGAAAATACAAAGGCTCTTTTCAGGGGCTTCGTGTTGCGATAATCGGCGATATTTCTCACAGCCGGGTTGCAAGATCAAATATTATCGGATTTACCAAAATGGGTGCCGAAGTCGTGCTGGCAGGCCCTCCGACCATGATTCCCAAGGGAATTGAAAGCCTTGGCGCATCCGTAACTTACAGTGTAGATGATGCGGTCTGCAATGCGGATGTTATCATGATGCTCAGGATACAAAAAGAAAGGCAAAGGGCTTTTTTGTTTCCCACGGAACGTGAGTATGCCCGTGTATACGGGCTGAATAAAAAGAGACTGGAATGTGCCGCCGATGACGTGCTGGTCATGCATCCGGGGCCTCTTAACCGAGGCGTTGAAATGGATTCCGTGACTGCGGACGGTCCGTATTCCGTTATCCTTGAGCAGGTGACAAATGGCGTTGCATTACGAATGGCCCTTTTCTATCTGGTAGCAGGAGGTTTGCGAAATGTTGATGATTAGAGGCGGTAAAGTCATTGACCCCGGAAATCCGACCGGTGTCATGGATAGGTAAAGTCATTGACCCCGGAAATCCGACCGGTGTCATGGATATCTTTATTAAGGACGGAAAAATCATTGCCATAAACAATCATGATCCTGATAAAGATGTGGAGAAAGGTTCCGTAGACAGGATCATTGATGCGTCCGGTAAAATTGTTACGCCCGGTCTTGTTGATATGCATGTCCACCTCCGAGAACCCGGACATGAATATAAGGAAACAATAAAGACCGGTTGCCTCGCTGCGGCCAAAGGGGGCTTTACGGCACTTTGCTGTATGCCCAATACAAATCCTGTCAATGATAATGGGCAGATAACGGAATATATAAAAAAGAAAGCAAAGGAAGCCGATTCCGTTCGGGTCTATCCCATTGCTGCAATAAGCTTAGGACTTAAAGAAGAAGGGCTCTGCGAATATGGTGAATTAAAAGCTGCCGGGGTCGTTGCTCTTTCAAATGACGGCAGACCGGTGATGGATTCCCAATTGATGCGCAGAGCTTTCGAGTATGCCAAGGGATTCGGCCTTCCGCTAATTTCCCATTGTGAAGAACTGAGTCTTGCAGGTGCCGGCGTTATGAACGAGAGTGCTCTGGCAACACGCATGGGACTTCCCGGAATACCCAATGCAGCAGAAAGTATAATGGTAATGCGTGATATCGCTCTTTGTGAATTAACCGGCTCTCCTGTTCACATTTGTCATGTCAGTACTAAAGAATCCGTGCATGCCATAAGGGAGGCAAAAAAAAGGGGAGCGCCGGTCACTGCTGAAACGGCACCTCATTATTTCACACTTACCGAGGAGGCGGTTAAGGGATATAATACAAACGCGAAGATGAGTCCTCCCTTGAGGTCTTACCAGGACAGAGATGCCGTACGAAAAGGCCTTGCTGATGGAACCATTGATGTAATAGCCACTGACCATGCGCCTCATTCGTCCCTTGAAAAGGAACTGGAATTCGACCTGGCGGCCAATGGCATAACAGGTCTTGAAACTTCGGTCTCATTGGCTTTGAAACTGGTTGAAGAGGATGTGATTTCTTTGGAGGGTCTTGTTGAAAAAATGTCCATAAACCCGGGACGTATCCTTGGACTTGACAACAGATTAAAAGTCGGTGCTCCGGCCGATATTACCATCATTGACCAGGATATATCCTATACCTTCAATTCGGCTGATTCTTGTTCACTCAGCCGGAATACGCCTTTTGATGGCTGGAACATGAAGGGCAAGGCGGTCCTTGCCATGGTCGGCGGTAAGATTGTGTTGGATGAATTGTCTGTTTCTTAGTAAAGTGTGAAGAGCCTAAAGTGAGCTAAACGTTTGTAGAGACGTGTCGGTGACACGTCTTAAAAAAGGTGTTCCGGCAAATTTATATATAAAAAGACGGATCGAAGCGACTCATTAACTTTAGCTCACTTTTTGGGAACGGCGTAATCTGTCTGTTTTACAGCTTTCCCAGTAACGAATCACTGTCATTCACTTTGTCAATCCTGACTTTGGCAATGGTGTTTTTCAGATCATCCGTCCCGTCCGGAAGAACGGTCAGGTAATTTGATGTTATTCCCTTTAAACGTCCTGTTTTGACATCTCTTTTTTCCTCAATAAGTACCTCGACGCTTTTCCCTGTAAATTTGGAATAAAACTTGGTTTTTTTATCTATTCCCAGTTCCCGCATTTTTTGGCACCTTGCCTTTATCACCTGGGGGTGGAGTTGGTCGGTGTATCGGCATGCAGGTGTTCCCTCGCGAGGCGAAAAAGGGAAGACATGCAGATAAGCAACAGGCAGTTTTTCTATTAAAGTGTATGTATTCTCAAATGCCGCTTCGGTCTCTCCAGGGAAACCGATCAGGGTGTCGACACCGATTGCGGCATCAGGGTTCAGTTGATGGATTTTAATGATCAGTTCCCTGAAAAATGAGGAAGTATAGGGCCGGTGCATTTTTTTCAGAACAAGATCATCGCCGCTTTGCAAAGGAATATGGAAATGATTACAAAAAATATCGGATTTTGTTACCAACCTTATGATCTCCTCACTGAGTTCACAAGGTTCTATGGAGCTGATTCGTATACGTTCAATAGGCCTTGCGTCATGAATATGTTTTAACAAACCGAAAAAGTCGGTTGGCGGGGAAAGATCAAGTCCATAGCGGCCAAGATGAATACCGGTAAGAACGGTTTCACGGTATCCGGCTTTTTTAAGTTGTTCGATGCTTTTTAATACGTTTTCAGGAGGCATGCTTCGGCTGCGGCCTCGTGCATAAGGGACAATGCAGTATGTGCAGAAGTCATCACACCCGTCCTGAATTTTTAAAAAGGGTCTTGTTCGGTTCCCACAGGCACTTGCCGGCATATGTTTGAAGCTTCGTGATCGGCTGATATCATTGTGGATGAGGAGAGGGGAGGGGGGGCGATTAATTTTGTTGGAAGATAGTAAAGATATTATAATCTCCGGGATCCTGTGTTTATCGGAGTTGCCTATGATATAGTTTATACCGGCTATCTTTTTAATAATATCCGGTTCAGTCTGGGCATAACAGCCGGTAACCACTATGAATGCATCCGGGTTGGCTCGTATTGCCTTTCGGATGCTCTGTCTTGACTGCATGGATGCTTTACGGGTAACCGTGCAGGTATTTATAATACACAGATCGGCCATTTCATTGCGTTGAGCGCGAACCCACCCCGCCTCTTTCAGGGATTGGGCCATGGCAGCCGATTCACACTGATTTACTTTGCATCCTAAAGTTGTCAGGGCATATTTCATTAGTCTATATTCTTTTTTTGGGTTTTAGGCGCTTAATTTTGAAATTTGTGCTTTTTAAAGGCACAAAAAGTGTGAAGTGACTAAAGTGATCTAAAGTGCCTAAAGTTAAGGTATTCTGTCAATTTTATATAAAAAAAAGATGGAGCGAAGCGACTCATTAACTTTAGCTCACTTCAAACTTTAGTTCACTTTTAACTTTTAAATGTCAATCCATCCTGCTCCGAGGACCTCATCATTGTGATAAAACACAGCTCCTTGTCCGGGTGTTACTGCTGATTGCGGGACTTTAAATCTGATGACGGCTTTATTATTATCAAGGGGAAACACTGTGGAGGCAACCGTTTGGTGACGATATCGGAGTTTTGTAAAGACGTTGACGGGTAAAACGGGTTTCTGATTTATCCAGTTAACGCTGGTGAGCCTGCATTCCAAAGAAAGTAAGTCTTTTTTAAAACCGACGATCAACTTGTTATTATCCGTATCGAAACGTATAACATAATAAGGTTCGGATGCAGGGCAGTTTATACCGCGTCTCTGGCCTATGGTAAACAAATGAAGCCCTTTGTGTTTGCCGATTATGCTGCCCTTCATATCTTCTATAAGGCCCGGTTTCGGATCAAAGTCCGGCTGAAGGGCAAGAAAATCCGAATATCTTTTATTTTTTATAAAGCAGATATCCTGGCTTTCATTTTTTATAACAGGGGTCAGTCCCTTTTCATTTGCCAGCCTTATCACTTCTGATTTTGTCATACCACCGAGGGGGAAGCAGGTATGGGCAAGTTGTTTTTGTGATAAAAAAGCCAGAAAATAAGACTGGTCCTTTGCCGGGTCCATGCCTTTTAACAGATGAAACCTGCTTTCGTCGTCCTTTTTTATTCTTGCGTAATGTCCGGTAGCAAGAGAAGATGCACCCAGTTTACGGGCAAGGTCAAGCATTAGCCCGAATTTTATTGAAAGGTTACATACAATGCATGGATTGGGTGTTTTGCCGGTCTGATAAGCTCGTATAAAATAATCGACAACATTGGCTTTGAACGCGGCTTTGCAGTCAATATTTTTTATTGTTATTCCCAGTTGGTCCGAAATAAGAGACATGGGGGCCTTGGCTTCATATCCGGTGACAAAATGGAGCCCTGTGACGTCATGCCCCTGTTTTTTTAAAAGGTATGCGGCCGCAAGAGAATCAATACCGCCGCTGATGGCAATCGCTGTTATCTGTTTCATTCAAAAAAAGTTTCGGAAGTCGGGCAGATTTGCATTGCCCTGGTGGGACAGGCGGGGATACAGAGCTCGCAGATGCTGCATTTCTTTTCATCAAAAACAACGTACATTTCCGGATGTTTGATGGAAAGGGCGCCCGTGGGACAAACAGCGGTGCATGCACCACAGTGTATGCATTTTTCATCGTTCCGGCATATTCCCTGGGCGGCATTTTGAATAAGCACCCCTTGTTCTTTAAGATATTTTACGCCTTCCTTGAAGTTTTTTTTCGTTCCATACAACTCAAGGACCATTATTCCTTGTTTTCGGGGAAGAACCGTAGCTTTGAGAATATTAAAAGTAAGGTCATAGTCTTTGGCAAGGTAACTGACTATCGGTTTATCGACCACCGTGTCCGGGAATTTGAGGATAAGAATTTTTGAATACAATGGATGCGCCTCCGCTAAACCATTATGACAGTCTTGTAAAAATACTTTTTACGAATCCATCATGTTATAATTAAAATAAAGAAATTAACTTAATCATGTCAACAGTAACGTTTTAGATAAAACGAACAAATTATACTTTTTACAACCGGGATGCTGATCATGACCAGCCGGAACAGCCGGTTTCATCGTTTTGGCATTGATCATCAGGTGCTGTAGTTTGAGACCGCAAAATGTGGAAACGGAGATCTTATACGTAAAATATGATTGCCTTTATTGATTGACATGCATCCATCAATTCATTATAGTTATAATCTTTTTAAAAAAAAGTCCTGTTATTTCAATTGGATAGTTACTGCCTTTGTAACTTCTCAATAACCTGGGGATATTATAAAAATCCCCCCCTGCCCCCCTTTAAAAAAGGGGGGAAAGGGAAAGGGGGGAGACAACTGCAAGTCCCCCTTTTTTAAAGGGGGATTTAGGGGGATTTTCACGGCAAAAAAATGAGATTGAGATCCCCTTTTACCCCAGGTTATTGAGAAGCTCCCTGCCTTTAACTTATGATAATTATAATCGAATTTTTAATTATGAATATTGCAGACATATTGATATACCATGCCAAAAATATTAGCGATTGATGACAAACCGGACAACCTGGTTACTATTTCAGCCTTGCTGAAAAACCTGATTCCCCATTGCGAGATCATAACCGCGCTATCGGGAATTGAAGGTATAGGAAAAGCAAAAGCAGAGTTGCCCGACACGATTCTGCTTGACATTAAAATGCCGGAAATGGATGGATATGAGGTTTGCAAAAGACTCAAATCCGATAAGGAAACAAGTCACATCCCGGTTATCATGATTACGGCGGTTGAAACAAACTCCGAAAGTCATATTAAAGGCCTGGAAACCGGCGCAGATGCTTTTTTGGGCAAACCGATCGACGGATATGTATTGGTCGCGCAGGTCAATACGGCCCTGCGAATAAAAAAAGCGGAAGATCGTTTGCGCAATCAAAAGGATTTGCTGGAAGATACGGTGCGGGAAAGGACCCGGGATCTGAAGGACCAAAAACGTTTTCTGCAGGACATTTTTGACGGCATACAGGATGGACTCGTGGTTCTTGATACCGATATGAATATTGTTCAGGCAAATCCATGGATAATTAACAGGTGTGATGATACGATTCCGATTATCGGCACAAAATGCCATAAGACCTTTCAAAAAAAAGAATCTCCATGTTCGGGATGCCCGGTTGTCCAGACACTGACTACAGGAAAGATCAGTATGGGAACCATCCGCTATTGCTCTGATAATCTCTCCGAGTGGTTGGAAGTCAGTGCGTTTCCTTTTAAAGACGACACCGGCACTTTGA
>JAFDHS010000106.1 GCA_019308655.1 Deltaproteobacteria bacterium | reverse complement strand
ACCGGCAGGCTGTGTAAGCGCCATGGTTTTAAGCTTCTGGGTATCATAAGCGGTCAGGCCGACAAAAACCAGAACGCCGATATAACTGATGATCATGCTCATTCCGGAACTGCGGACAAACATATTTACAACCGATGCAATGATAATCCCGATGAGCCCCATGGTCATAAACCCGCCGAGTGATGTCAGGTCACGGTTTGTGGTCATACCGTAAATGCTGCAGGCGCCAAAAGTTGCAGCGCAGATAAAAAATGTCGACGTGATGGACGAACTCGTATAGGCCAGAAAAACAGCCGAAAGGGTCGCTCCGTTTAAGGCCGCGTACAGCACAAACAAGGCTGTTGCTGTTGAAGCCTCTATTTTATGGACCCTTGAACTCAGGTAAAAAACGAGTCCGAGCTCTCCGATGATCAGTCCGAAAAATACAAGCTGATTCCCAAAAATAATCCGCAGCATCACCTCACTGTTTGCCACGTAATACGCAACAAAGCCTGTAAGTGCCAGTCCAATCCCCATCCAGTTATAAACACTGCGGATAAATGAATTGACCCGAATTTGGGTTTGCGTGCTCCTCATTGATGTGGTCTGCATTAACTCCTCCTAATTATTTTTATAATATTTGCCTTATTGAAAGTTATTTTTCAATTCCATTTGTTTTCAGTTAATTTTTAAAAATAACACAGCAACCGAAACAGGGTAAACGCATTTAAATTCTATTGTCACCAATATATTATACTTATAACATATTGGAATATAGATTTTGGGATGATTCATACATCACAAAAGTTCAGCAAAAGATGGGCTACATCTACATCGTTAGGCTCATCTATCGTTGTGGGGATGGAGCATGGAATATCGGCGTTTTTATCAATCCGATGCTTCGTTTGTGTTTTTATTGTAGGATGGGCAAAGCGGAGCGTGCCCATCATGGCAAAAGTACTTGGATTCGATGATTTTTAAATTTTTAAATGTGTTTACCCTGCCCCTGGATGGGCAAAGCGGAGCGTGCCCATCATGGCAAAAGTACTTGGATTCGATGATTTTTAAATTTTTAAATGTGTTTACCCTGCCCCTGCAAATAATAATTGAATGAGATCATCAACTATGTTAATCAGATTAGGTTAACGGTTAATCAGATTGGTTTAACGATAACGATTAATAAAAAATATCATGCAGATCAGAGACAACGCCATACAGCGTAAGATTTATACGGTTTCACAGCTTACTTCAGACATTAAAGCCTTGCTTGAAGACAGCTTTCCGTTTGTTTGGATTAAAGGTGAAATCTCTGATTTCAGAATCCCGGTTTCCGGGCATTTTTATTTTATATTAAAGGATAAAAAAACCCGGATAAGCGCTGTGATGTTCCGCGGGCAGAATCGGAAACTGGAATTTACACCCGAAGATGGAATGAGTGTGACCGGACTGGGCCGAATCAGCTTGTATGAACCGCGCGGAACATACCAGATACTTATTGAGTATATGGAACCGGAAGGTGTCGGGTCATTACAACTGGCCTATGAACAGCTCAAAGCCCGGCTTCTGGCCGAAGGTCTCTTTGATAAAATCCATAAAAAGCCGATTCCCTTTTTGCCCCAAAAAATAAGCCTTATAACCTCACCCTCCGGCGCTGTTGTTCATGATATTATCAATGTAATCAACAGGCGCTTTTCAAATATTCATATTGAAATCATACCGGTAAAAGTCCAGGGTGACGGAGCCGATAAAGAAATTGAATCCGCCATTGAACTGCTTAACGATCGAGCCGATTCGGATATTGCAATTCTTGCCAGAGGCGGAGGATCCCTTGAAGATTTAAAGGCATTTAATTCAGAAAATGTTGCAAGAGCTGTTTTTGCTTCACAAATTCCGATAATTTCAGCGGTCGGTCATGAGACGGACGTCACTATTGCTGATTTTGTTGCAGACCTTCGCGCCCCTACCCCGTCGGCTGCCGCTGAACTCGCAGTTCCGGAAAAAAATGAACTTGTTCGACGATGCATGGAAATCACAATACGTCTCAAGTCGAAATTTTACGGCTATATTGATCGTCACCGCGCCGCGTTGAAAATCATATCCAGGCGTCTTTCCGATCCAAAGAAAAAAATACAGGATTTGGTACTTAAAACAGACGACTATACCAACCGTTTGATCCGAAATTTTGAAAAAACCGTCCGCCAAAAGCGCTCTCTGCTCAGGGAGTTAAGCGGCAGACTGCATGCTTTGAGTCCGGCGGCAATTCTTGATCGCGGCTACAGCATAACAAGAACGATTCCCGATAAGGTTGTCGTAAGGGATCCGAAAATCCTGGATATCGGCCAGGAGCTTGAAATACGGATTGCAAAAGGTTTTATAAGATGCCGTGTGGAAGAAAAATCATACAGGAAGCTATATAATGGCGAAGAAGACTTTTGAAGACGCGTTAAAACAGCTTGAGGTGATCGTTGATGAGCTTGAATCCGATGATCTGCCTCTTGAAAAAGCGATAAAGCGATTTGAACAAGGTGTCAGGCTTTCAAAGTTTTGCTCGGAAAAGCTGGATGAAACNNNATTCTGCTTAAAAACCAGGACGGGGGTGTAGTGGAAAAGCCCTTTTCTTCAGAAAACGAATCGATTTAAAAAAGTGTGAAGTGACTAAAGTGATCTAAAGTGCCTAAAGTTGAGGCATTCTATCATTTATATAAAAAAGACGGAACGAAGCGACTCATTAACTTTAGCTCACTTCAAACTTTAGCTCACTTTAGCTCACTTTTTTAGGTACTTATCATGTTTGACTTAAACGCATATCTTGATTCCAAACGCAAACGAATCAACAGCGCTCTAAATGAAATTTTACAAAATTCTTCAGATTCCGAAAACCTGACGGCCGCCATGAATTATTCCATTATGGCGGGTGGGAAGCGTCTGAGACCTGTTTTATGTATAGCCGCCGCCGAATCCGTGGGCGGAGATGAAAAAAATGTTTTAAGAGCGGCCTGCGCTCTTGAAATGATACACACATATTCCTTGATTCACGATGATCTGCCTGCAATGGATAACGACGATCTGCGAAGGGGAAAACCTGCCTGCCACATTAAATTTGATGAAGCGACGGCCATTCTTGCCGGTGATGCTCTGCTTACACTGGCGTTCCAAATTCTTTCATCAATAGACTTTCCAACGGATTCAACCGATGAAAAACATGCAACCAAATGGATCGAGGTGATAAACATGATTACCCGGGCCGCCGGCCCCAAAGGAATGATCGGGGGACAGATGCTGGACATTGCTTCAGAAGGCAAATCACTCCCTATAGACAAACTGAAAAAGATCCATTATTTAAAAACAGGTGCGCTTATCGAAGCATCCGTATGTTCCGGTGCAATTTTGGGAGGCGGGGGATCAAAAGAGATCGAACATCTTAAAATTTATGCAAAAAATATCGGCCTTGCATTTCAGGTAACGGACGATATCCTTAATGTTGAAGGAGACCCCATCGTCATGGGTAAGGCGGTCGGCACGGACAAACAGCATAAAAAAGCGACCTACCCTTCCCTTCTGGGTATTGAAAAGTCTAAATCATTTGCAAAGGATCTTGTTAACAACGCCTTGCAAGCCCTTGGTATTTTTGATAACAAATCAGATCCGCTTCGTGCCGTAGCGGATTATATCATAGAGAGAAAAAAGTAATATTGAAAAAGGAGTGAAAAAGACTTTGAGTTTTCTGGAAAAAATTGATTCTCCATCGGATTTAAAGCGTCTTGCCCGATCGGATCTGCCTGAACTAGCGGCGGAAATACGTCAAAAAATTGTAGAGGTGGTATCCAAAAACGGCGGTCATCTGGCATCAAGTCTCGGTGCCGTTGAGTTGGCCATTGCCATCCACTACGTTTTTGATGTCCCCAATGACAAGGTGGTATGGGACGTAGGGCACCAGGCTTATGCGCACAAACTTCTAACGGGGCGCAGGGATCGTTTCCATACACTCCGTCAATACGAGGGCATAACCGGTTTTACGCGTATGAGCGAGAGCCCTTACGATGCCTTTTCAGTCGGGCACAGCAGCACTTCAATATCGGCTGGACTCGGCATTGCCTGCGCTAAACGTTTGAAAGCGGAAAAAGCCAATGTCGTCGCCGTCATCGGAGACGGATCCCTGACTGCGGGGATGGCCTATGAAGCCCTTAACCAGGCTGGAGACATCCACAAGAACCTTATCGTCATATTAAACGATAATGATATGTCGATCGCCCCGAATGTGGGTGCTCTCTCCTCATTTTTAAGCCGCACCCTTTCTGCCACATATATACAGGATGTAAAAAGAGAGGTTGGAGATTTTTTAAAATCCCTGCCCAAAATCGGGGATGATATGTATAAACTTGCAAAACGCACGGAAGAGTCTTTCAAAACCTTTATTACTCCGGGAATGCTTTTTGAAGCATTCAATTTTGAATATTTTGGTCCGATAAACGGGCACAAGCTGAATCATCTTATTGATATATTGAATAATATCAAGGAGATTAACGAACCGATACTTCTTCACGTTACAACCAAAAAAGGGAAAGGTTATCCTCCTGCGGAAGAAAATCCCACTTATTTTCACGGTGTTGGATCATTCCAGGTTAAAACCGGCAGCTGTCTGTCCCCCAAAAGTTCCGTCCCGACCTATACTGAAGTTTTTGGTGAGACCATGGTAAGACTTGCCGAAGATAACAAAAAAATCATTGCCGTTACGGCGGCTATGCCCGAAGGTACAGGCCTTACAAAATTTGCCGAAAGCTATCCCGATCGTTTTTTTGATGTGGGAATAGCCGAACAACACGGAGTGACTTTTGCGGCAGGTATGGCTACGGAAGGATTCAAGCCTGTCGTGGCCATATATTCCACTTTTCTCCAGCGTGCTTATGACCAGGTTCTGCATGATGTATGCTTAGAAGCCCTTCCCGTAATTTTTGCTGCTGACCGGGGGGGAATCGTAGGGGAAGACGGCCCGACGCATCATGGACTTTTTGATCTCTCTTATCTCAGAAGTCTGCCCAACATGGTGGTCATGGCCCCTAAGGATGAAAATGAGTTCCGCAGAATGCTTGCAACCGCTGTTGCCCATGATGGCCCCATCGCCGTTCGATATCCTCGGGGAAAAGGGACCGGCGTCGAACCGGAAAAGCATATTTCGCCTCTTCCCATAGGCAAAGGAGAAATCCTGACGGAAGGAGACGATCTGCTTATCCTTGCGATCGGCAGTACCGTATGTGAATCTCTGGAGGCGCACAAAGAGCTTGAAGAAAAAGGCATATCCGCCACAGTAGTAAATTGTCGTTTTGTAAAACCTATGGATGTTGACCTTATCGGTTCCCTTGCCAAAAAAATACCGCAAATTATAACCGTTGAAGAAAATGTTCTTCAGGGAGGATTTGGGAGTGCCGTACTTGAATCCCTGAATGATGCAGGGGTAACGGGATATAATCTTAAACGGTTAGGTTTTCCGGATTGTTTTATTGAACATGGTTCACAAGATATTTTGAGAGCCAAATACGGAATTAATGCAAAGGCCATTGTTGATGCCGCTAAAAATATTTTAAAGTGAGCTAAAATGAGCTAAAGTTTGAAGTGAGCTAAAGTTAAGGAGTCGCTTCGCTCCGTCTTTTTATATGTAAAGAAACCTATCATAGAGAAATAGGCTTCTTATCTTTGAATAAAATTGATAGAATTCCTTAACTTTAGGCACTTTAGATCACTTTAGGCACTTCACACTTTTAATAAAAAGTATAAATCAATGCCGGCGGTAAAAAAGAAAAGACTCGATTTAATCATTGTGGAAAGGAAACTGGTACAAAGCCGGCAACGGGCACAAGCCATGATAATGGCAGGCAAGGTCCTTGTAAACAGCCGGCCCATCGATAAACCCGGTACTCTGGTTCAAGCAGACGCTGAAATCGTCGTTAAAGAACCGGATATCCCCTATGTAAGCAGAGGGGGGCTTAAGCTTGAAAAAGCAATCAGGACCCTTGAATTGAATATAGAAGGTCTTGACTGTCTTGACATAGGGGCTTCCACCGGCGGATTTACCGATTGTTTGCTTCAGCATGGCGCCAGATCCGTTTTTGCCCTTGACGTCGGCTATGGCCAATTCGCCTGGAAATTGAGACAGGATCCGCGTGTGGTCGTTATTGAAAGAACAAACATACGGCATGTCTCTTCCGAAACATTCCCCTGCCCTTTTGATCTCATTACCATCGACGTCTCCTTTATATCACTTAAGATAGTCGTTCCGGCCGCACTCAAGTTCATGAAAAAGAATGGAATGATTCTTGCGCTGATAAAGCCTCAGTTTGAAGTGGGGAAAGAGAAAGTCGGAAAAGGCGGGGTGGTGCGGGAGGCGGATTTGCATGAAAAGGTAATAACAGACCTTTCGGATTTTTTTACCCAAACAGGCCTTTTATGCGGCCCTGTAATTCCTTCTCCCATACTTGGCCCCAAAGGGAACAGGGAATTTATGATCTTTTTAAAATATGCTTAAAAAACAACTTATTAAAACTCTTACCTATTTCAAGGATTAAAATTTGAGACCGATCCCAATAGAAAAACTGCACACAACTCTATAGTCTGAATCAGTTTATTCCGGAAGGGATTTTGAAAATTATAGAAGAGAGGAGCTTAAATGAGTGACATGGTTGAAAAATTAAGAAACATTGCTCTTGTGGGACATGGAGGTTCCGGTAAAACTTCATTGGCTGAGATAATGCTGTTTAAGGCAGGCGCTATTAATCGGCTGGGACGTGTTGAAGATGGTAATACGACAATGGACTTTGAGCCTGAGGAACTTAAACGCAACGCAAGCTTAAGCAGTGGATTCCATCAATACAGCTGGAAAAAACATACCATCAGTCTTATTGATACCCCGGGCGATCAGAATTTCTTTTCGGATACAAAAAACTCTATGCAGGCTGCCGATGGAGCTCTTATTCTTATAGACGCAGTAGACGGCGTAAAGGTTCAGACCGAGCAGGCATGGGATTTTGCCAACGAATTCAATTTACCATGTGTTATTTTTATCAATAAGATGGATAGGGAACGATCCGACTTTTTTCGCACATTTGAAGGGGCTGTTAACATTTTTGAACCCAAGCCGATCATTCTTCAGCTTCCTATAGGAAAAGAAGACGATTTCAAAGGGGTCGTCGATCTTATCAATATGAAGTCATATCTCTATGATGCTGACGGAAAC
>JAFDHS010000105.1 GCA_019308655.1 Deltaproteobacteria bacterium | reverse complement strand
GGGCAAAGCGGTTTCAGAAATGAAAAAGGCGGAGAGGAAAGCCTTGAAAAATAAATTCAGCTATATGTTTCAGGGAACCGCTCTTTTTGATTCCATGACGGTTTTTGAGAACATTGCCCTGCCCTTAAGAGAAAGAACAGCTTTGCGATCTGCCGAAATCAAAAGAAAAGTCCGTGAGAAGATGAACCATCTCGATTTGTATGATATTGACGATAAATTCCCTTCCCAACTCTCCGGAGGAATGAAAAAAAGAGTTGCTCTGGCCAGGGCCCTGGTGACGGAACCGGAGATTGTTCTGTTTGACGAACCGACTACCGGGCTCGATCCGATACGTAAAAATGCCGTGCATGAAATGATTTCAGGGTATCAAAAAAAGTTCGGATTTACCGGTGTGATTGTAAGTCATGAAATACCTGACATATTCTATATTTCTGACCGGATAGCCATGATAGACGAAGGGCGGATAGTTTTTCAGGGAACCTCTGAAGAGATTCGAAAGGTTTCAAACCCGGTGGTTCAACAATTCATTCTGGGTATGGAAAGCCGGCCTGATAACTTGAAAGGCCTGACCCATGAAGAGCAAAGGTTCATAGAAAAGAGGAAGCGGCCGGAATATGATTGTACAGCCTGCTCTTTTATTCTCCTGACCGTAAATAATCCGGATGAGATTAAAAAAAAGTTTGGAGAGGAAAGTGTTCGGACCGTGCTTCAAAACTTTGTTTGTAAACTACGGCAATATGTTCGTATCACCGACACCTGCTTTCGGTTTGGTCAGGATAAATTCACGGTACTCCTTCCCAATACCAATAGGGATCAGGCCCGAACGGCATGTGAAAGGTTGGCCGGGAATATCAAAAAAAAAGAGACAGGGAACCGTTCCCCCAAAGGATTCTGTTTATCGTTGAGTGTCGGCATTGCAGCGCCTCAAAAAGATAGCTCCATAGAGGAGATGTTTACCGATATGGAATCAGGACTGACGACTTTGCATGAATTTAATATATGGCCGGAATTAATGGATTCGTAAAACCTTTTGGATTAAGAGTGTTTTACGAAGCCGTCAGATTTTATTTTGGTAACCAAGGGTGAAATCATGAAAAATACATCCGTTGAAATGGCTGTAGGCATTTTTGTGCTTGTGGGGATGGTTTGTGTCGGGTACCTGACGGTTAAGCTCGGCAAGATGGAATGGATCGGAAGCAATAACTATATTCTTTACGCACGTTTTCAATCTGTTTCCGGCCTCACCAAAGGTGCCCATGTGGAAATATCGGGGGTCAAGATCGGAAAAGTCGATTCTATCTCTCTGGATCCGGAAAGGCAGGTGGCTATGGTCAAGATGAAGATAGAAAATGGAGTTGTCCTGACCGATGATGTGATCGCTTCCGTTAAAACCGCAGGATTGATTGGGGACAGATATATAAAGCTTCTTCCCGGCGGGTCCGACATAATTCTCAAGCCGGAGGATATGATTACAGAGACCGAGTCGGTCGTGGATTTGGAAGAATTGCTCAGTAAATATGTTTTCGGCGGGGTGTGATAAAGCCTTATTAACAGGAGAAAAATACCTATGAGACGTGCTGTCTGTATTTTTGTTATTTTGTTCACTGCTGCGATATCCCTGGCACAGGCCTCACAACCCATGGAAGCGCTTCGGGAACCTCTTGAAAAGGGATTTCGTCTCTTGAAAGATTCAATGTACAAGAACCCTGATAAAAAGGATCTGCAACGGGAAAAAATCTGGGAGATTATCCGGGAGGCTTTTGACTTTGACGCCGTAGCTATGAGGACTCTGGTTCGTTACGACAGAAAGAGATTCACCCTCCAGCAGAAGAAAGAATTTACGGATGCCTTTGCCGAATTCCTCAAAAGCATATATCTTGACAAGTTACTGGGAGAGTTTCGTGACGAAGAGGTTGATTTTTTAAGCCAGGATATGCTCACGGATTCCAAGGCGCTTGTCAGTACCATGGTGTTGAGCCGGAATAGGGAAATTCCCATTGATTACAGCATGTGGCGGCGTAGAGATAAGTGGCTGATATACGACGTAAAAGTCGAAGGTGTCAGCTTGATTAAAAACTACCGGATTCAGTTTACCAAGATTCTTTCCAAGGAATCCCCGGCTGATTTGATCGAGCGGCTGAAAAACAAAACAGTGGAACAGAAAAAGAGAAGTGCTGTTACGGAGTAGGCCTGTTTCCCGGCAGTTGCCATTTTGCCGGGATATAATTTGGGGGGATTAAAAACCAGTGAAACATATTCCGTTGATTTTTTTTCTTTTTTTCTTTTTTTCATCGGGTGGTGCTCTTCGACCCGCTGTTGACTCCTGTTCTGCATTTGACGATCTTCCTTATGATCAAAACCGAAAGATAATTTCCACCACTGAAAAACAGCCCTCTTTAAACGGGACGGTAAGCGATGAAAATTTTTTTGATCATGAAATCGATCTTCTGGATGAATGGGAAGAAGAGCCCATAAGTGTAGCAGATCCACTGGCTCCATGGAACAGGCTTATGTTCCACTTTAATGACAAGTTTTATTTCTGGATTTTAAAGCCTGTTTCCAAAGGATACAAGGCGTTGACCCCCCAAATCGTCAGGACCGGGGTCAGGAATTTTTTCTTTAATATCACTGCACCTATCCGATTGGTTAACTGTGTGGTGCAGGGGAAAGGTGAGGCCGCTGCCGGTGAATTTGCCCGTTTCGTAGTAAACAGTACCATAGGCGTTCTCGGCTTTGGAAATCCGGCCAAAACATACCCGGAGTTTAACCCTGATGAGGAGGACCTGGGTCAGAGTTTCGGTGCTTACGGGATCGGCAACGGGTTTTACATTGTATGGCCTTTTCTGGGCCCGTCCACCCTTCGAGATTCTGTGGGGTTAATTGGTGATAGCTTTTTAAATCCGGTCAATTATGTGAGCCCTACGGAAGCGTCTTTGGGAATTACCGGTTTTAAGACCGTGAACAATACCTCGATGAAGATAGGGGAGTATGAGTCTTTCAAGGAAACTGCCTTTGAACCCTATGAGGCGCTTCGTAATGCATATATACAGAATAGAAAAAAGATGGTTGAAGAATAGAAAAGATACACATGACAATCAAATTTTGAAAAAAAGTTTAACCATTTCTTAACCTCTTACCTCAAAGCTCAAAGAATGCTGGTTACCCTTTGGGTTTATTGACCTCTCACCTTTTACCTCTTAATGATATCCATGCCCATTGAAAATTGGAAGTCTATGTTTAAGGTTATTTGCAGCGCCCGTATGCTGGTCGCTCTTCTGATGGGCTTTGCCTGCGGTTTGCCGCTTCTTTTAACCATAACGGTACTACAGGCATGGATGAAGGATGAGGGCGTGGATCTGACCGTGATTGGAATGACGGCCCTGGTGGGTCTCCCTTATACGTTAAAGTTTCTATGGGCCCCTTTTCTGGATCGTTTCACTCTGCCTTTTCTCGGCCGGAGAAGGGGATGGCTTATAGTCGCTCAGGCGGCCTTGATTCTTTCCATTGCATGTCTGGGCCTGACTGATCCGGGGGATACGCCATGGATGGTGGCCTTTGCCGCATTTATAGTGACTTTTTTCAGTGCCAGTCAGGATATTGTTGTGGATGCCTACAGGAGGGAAGATCTTCCCGATGAGGAACTGGGGCTTGGTTCTTCTTTGTATGTCAATGGATACCGGGTAGGAATGCTGCTGGCTTCCGGAGGTGGTCTGATCCTGGCGGATGTTATTCCGTTTTCCATGGTCTACCTTATAATGGCAGCCTGTATGCTGCCCGCTGTTCTCACAACCCTGCTGGCACGAGAACCCATGATCGTCTCTGTATCCCCGAAAAGCATGAAATCGGCCGTCTTTGATCCGTTAATGGAATACTTCAATCGGCCTGATGCTCTGTGGATATTGGCGTTTATTTTTTTGTACAAAATAGGCGATTCCATGGCGGGTGCGATTACCATCCCATTTTATCTTGATATCGGATTTTCAAAAACGGAAATCGGTGCAGTTGTTAAGCTGTTTGGTTTCTGGGCTACCATTGTCGGTGGTTTGATCGGTGGCGTGTTCATGCTTCGATTTGGAATTAATCGCAGTCTTTGGATCTTTGGCTTTTTTCAGGCCATGTCTACTGCCTGTTTTGCCGTTCTGGCACGGATCGGTTATAATCTTCCCGCTTTGTCTTCGGTCATCGCCTTTGAAAATTTAAGTGCCGGCATGGGTAGCGCCGCCTATATTGCGTTTATGGCAAGTATTACAAATAAAAAATTTACAGCTACTCAGTACGCACTTTTCAGCAGTCTGATGGGTGTCCCCAGAGTGATCGCCTCTGCCCCCACAGGTTTTTTTGTCAAAACATTAGGCTGGGAAAGTTTCTTTGTTGCATGTGCTTTCATTGCTGTTCCTGGAATGTTACTTTTGCTTAAATTTGCACCTTGGAATTCAACCGTTGCGATCCGACCCGGGCATTAAAAAGCCTATGGTTGACAATTTTTTTTAAACTCCTAATATGAATAAGTTATGAAGTTATTTATTCTTAACCAAGGGGTAACAAATTTTCTTTATAATAATCTACAAAAATAAACAAACAGTTAACTCATCATGAATCTTGAAAACAAATCCACACCCTGCGTGATATCGAGGTAATTATTTGTTTTCGTATCCCTGAAAACACGAAAATATTTGCATAAGGTTTTTTATTAATGAACGAAGACCCACAACTTAAACAAGCGATACAACGAGCCCAAAATCTACTTGAGACAAGAAGACGAATCATTTCTCTCCCTCCTGAAAAGGCACTGGATTGTATTCTGGAGATGCATCAACCTGCCGCCCTTGTTCATTCATTCCCGGAACAGGATTTTTATTTCTTCATATATGATATCGGCCTTGAAGATTCTCTTCCGTTATTACAGTTGGCATCTGCCAGGCAGTGGGACTATATCATCGATATGGAAATTTGGGATAAAGACAGAATAAAAATGGAATCCGTTGCCCAATGGTTTGATCTCTTTCTTCAAGCCGATCCGGATCGTCTTTCAAAATGGCTTTTGTACGAGAAAACGGAATTTATCGAATTTTATCTCTTCAAAAATATTGAGGTGAAAATCAGGGAGCACGATCAGGATCCTTCATCTTTTGGTGACGATTTTTTTACCTATGATGATACGTATTATATACGCTTTGTGGACTATCCTTTTGATCCGGAGACCGACAGAAAGACAAAAGAATTCCGACGATTTTTTTTGAAAAAGGTACTGGATCGTTTTGCAGGGGTTGACCATGTCAGATATCAACAGATTCTGCATGAGTCTTTGGCTGTAAATCCGTCGGAATTTGAAGAAGAAGCCTACCGGTTGAGAAATGTTCGGCTGGCAGAAAAAGGATTCCTTCCTTTTGATGAGGCAATAGGAATCTATCAGCCTTTAAGTGACAGGCA
>JAFDHS010000104.1 GCA_019308655.1 Deltaproteobacteria bacterium | reverse complement strand
CAGTAAATAGCAAGTATAATAGCAGCCGGCAGTGATTATAAAAAATACAAACTTCAGCCCCATCATGTTCAAAGTATCAGCTCAAAAAACCACTGCGGCTGTTCTCTGCACCCTGTAAATATTATTAGTATATATAAAAAAATCTTGTTTGTCAATCTTCTCAAAAATGGGCCGGCAATTCTAATTATGATAATATAATCGTAATTTCAAAACGTTATGCTGTAACCAGATTTTTAAACCAATTCTGTTTTTCGCCGATTATTGTGTATTTTCTCCGTTTTTTGAAAGCAAAAAAATATCAAAAAAATTTGATATTTAATAACAAATTGAAATCAAATAATATTTTCTGAATTTTTTAAAATTAGAATTGCTGAAAATGGGCGTTTTTTGCAGGAGGATTTATTGGAGCCTGGATTTTGTTCAGGTTCAAGAAAAGTATAAGAGGAAGGTATGATTCGGTTTTTGCGACCATCGGCAGGTCATGGCGGAGAGATGGTCGCGGGTTTCGGGTTGCAGGCCCAACCCGGATAAAGCGGAAAAATTAAAAGTGAGCTCAAATTTGAAATGAACTAAAGATTATGATGAAGTTATTTTTTTAAATATGCCTTCTTCCAGGGGTTTCGTTTAACCTCTTCAAAATTGGACAAGGCAAGATAAAAAGCGCCCACCGCCAGTTCAGCACAATGGTTATGATCCGAGGGTAAAGTTTCCAGATAATCGACGACTTCGTCCGGTGTGAGTTCCCATGCCTCATTCAAATTTTTACCTTCCGCCAGATAAGCCACCGTATTGGCACAGGCAGTCGTGTTTAAACATCCATTTGTATCAAATGAAACATATTGAATACTATTATTACGGATGGTTATAAATATCTCTATGGTATCACCGCATTCTCCGGTCCTCTTTCCATATCCATCCGGGTTCTGCACAACCTCTCGTTTATCCGAGGCAAATGCCATTTTCAGATAATTATCAGAATGCTTTTGCCATAATTCATCATTTTTTGGGTCCATTGTTCTCTGTCTCCTTAAATCGGGAGTCTTTTCAGTCTATGTTTTTTTCACCCCCTCTTTTTCATTCCGGCACATTCATGTCAAGTTTTTTAAACACGTTTTTTACAAAAACGAAAAAAATTTCAGTGCTCAGCTTTAACCAGTTTTTCCAAAAACGGCATTAATCGTGATCTTAATTCGGGTCTTTCCATTGCAAAAGCAATATTTGCCATCTGGAATCCCGCCTTAGAACCACAATCAAAGCGTATGCCTTTGAAATGACAGGCATAAAAAGGATGTTTCTCCAGCAGCAAGGCCATAGCATCCGTCAATTGTATCTCACCGCCTGCGCCTTTTTTCTTTTGGCCGAGGATTTGAAATATCTCCGGCATCAATATATACCGTCCGATAATCGCCATATTTGACGGTGCCTCTTCCGGGCTCGGTTTCTCTATCATGCCGTGCACCAGAGAGAGGCCGTTTCCCACATCCTGAGCATCCAGAATGCCATACTTATCCGTCTCACGCTTATCCACTTCGATAACCGCAACAATGGACGTCTGAACCTGTTCAAACTTGTTCAACATCTGAGCAAGGACAGGGGGGTCGGCCTTTATTAAGTCATCGGCAAGAAGAACCGCAAAGGGTTCATCGCCGACCACATGCCGGGCGCACCAGATGGCATGGCCCAAACCCAACGGTTCATGCTGTCGGGTATATATAATGGTGCCGGACTCGGGGATCAGAGCGTCCAGTTCCATTAAAAGGTTATCCTTGCTCCGTGCCATGAGAGTATGTTCCAGTTCACAACGGTGGTCAAAATGATCCTCCAACGCCTCCTTCTGCCTGCCGGTAACAAATATAATCTGCTCAATACCGGAGGCCAGGGCCTCTTCAACCGCATATTGAATAAGCGGCTTATCCACCACCGGCAGCATCTCCTTTGGCATCGCCTTAGTAGCCGGTAAAAATCGGGTACCCAATCCGGCAACGGGGAAAACAGCTTTACGAATTTTCATCTTACAGTTCCTTTGTTCTACAACTTTATTTCTGTTTTACTTAAGGGGTGAACCTGAAAAGTGAGCTAAAGTGAGCTAAAGTTTGAAGTGAGCTAAAGCCCGCCCTGGCGCGATGTGTTCATTTGCTTTGACTTAGGCATCTTCCAAAGGCCTGGCTGATGAACCAACCAAGAAATAAGCAGACCCGGTCTGGGCCAGGGTTAATGAATCGCTTCGCTCCGTCTTTTTATAATAAAATTGATAGAATACCTTAACTTTAGGCACTTTAGCTCACTTTAGGCACTTCACACTTTTTGCACTTATTTTTTATAATATTCACGATACCATGAGATGAAGTTATTGATTCCATCGGTTATATCCGTATCCGGCCGAAAGCCCACGGCCCTGCTTAAGTCTTCCACATCCGCATAGGTTTCAGGCACATCACCGGGTTGCAGCGGCATAAATTCTTTTATTGCTTTTTTGCCCAGAGCGGTTTCGATCGCCTTGATGAAATCCATCAATTGGACGCAGTTGTTATTTCCGATGTTATAAAGGCGATAGGGCACCGGACTTGTCCCCGGATCAGGATCAGAGCCGTCCCAGGAAGAATCAGGCTCCGGCATCAGCTCCATGACCCGAACGACCCCTTCCACGATATCGTCGATATAAGTAAAATCACGCTTCATCAGGCCGTTGTTAAAGACCTTGATCGGTTTACCCTCTATGATGGCCTTTGTAAAAAGAAACAGAGCCATGTCCGGTCTTCCCCAGGGTCCATAAACAGTAAAAAAACGGAGACCGGTCGTCGGCAGGCCGTAGAGGTAACTGTATGTGTGAGCCATGAGTTCATTACTCTTTTTTGTTGCGGCATAGAGGCTGACGGGATGATCGACATTGTCATGCACGGAAAACGGCATCCGCGTATTCAAACCGTAGACGGAACTGCTGGAAGCATAAACCAAATGGGAGACTTTGCCGTGCCTGCAGCCCTCCAGGATATTCACAAATCCCGAAACATTGCTGTCCACGTAGGCATACGGATTTTCGAGGCTGTAGCGAACGCCGGCCTGGGCGGCCAAATTCACTACGATGTCAAAATGATGTTCGGTAAAAAGTTTTTCCATTGCTTTACGATCAGCGATTTCCAAACGGATGAAGATAAAATTTTTAAAAGGCTTTAATTGCTCCAGCCGGTCTTTTTTTAATTGAACATCATAATAATCATTTAAATTATCTACGCCAACGACATCATATCCCTTTTGCAACAGACGTCTGCTTAGGTTGAAGCCGATAAAACCGGCTGCCCCGGTTACTAAAGCTTTCATTGTTTTTCCTTTCTATCCCGGATAAAATAAAATAAAATAGTGATCTAAAGTGAGCTAAAGTTTGAAGTGAGCTAAAGTTAAGGAGTCGCTTCGCTCCGTCTTTTTTTATATATAAAATTGATAGAATTCCTCAACTTTAGGCACTTTAGATCACTTTAGGCACTTTACACTTTTTTTAAAAAAGTTTTACAACCGCCAGAATAAAATATCCCTTTTTGAGGCTTCATACGGGTCAAGAATGCATTTGACATCAACAAGGCATCCTTTTGGAGACAGCCTGTCAGCAAATTCACGGAATTCCTTTTTCCTGTATTCCTTATGTCCAACGGCTATGATAATGGCCCCCAACTCGCTCAATTCATCCCATGGATACAAAGAAACCCCAAAAAAACGTTTTGCCTCATCAGGATCCGCTTGAGGATCATGGACCAGAACATCGATGCCGTAAGATTCCAGTTCTCTGACAATGTCCACTACCTTTGAGTTTCTCAGATCAGGACAATTTTCCTTGAAGGTAAGCCCTAAAACACCCACCCGTGATCCTTTTATGTTCTGATTGGACCGAATCATATTTTTCACCGTTTTTTCGGCAATAAACTTACCCATTCCGTCATTAATCCTGCGGCCCGCCAGAATAACCTCGGGATGATAACCTTCAGCCTCGGCTCT
Source organism: Deltaproteobacteria bacterium (assembly GCA_019308655.1). GTDB lineage: Bacteria > Desulfobacterota > Desulfobacteria > Desulfobacterales > JAFDHS01 > JAFDHS01. The sequence goes on along the minus strand of JAFDHS010000104.1, from coordinate 1,093 downwards.
ATGAGTCAAGTAATAGGGGTCGACACCGATACAGTGGCCGCCTACCAGTCCCGGCCGAAAAGGAAGAAAATTCCATTTGGTACCGGCGGCCTCAAGCACACTGAGTGTATCAATCCCCAGTTTGTCGAAAATTATGGCCAGCTCATTCATCAGAGCAATGTTCAAATCTCTTTGTGTGTTTTCAATAACTTTTGCGGCTTCTGCTTCCTTGATACTCGTAGTACGGTAAACGCCGGCGTCAATAATTGATTCATAAAGATCAGCCACACGGTTCAAGGTTTTTTCGTCATCACCTGAAACCACTTTGATAATTTTAGGCAAGGTGTGTTCCTTATCCCCGGGATTTATCCGCTCGGGAGAATAGCCGACATGGAAGTCACGCTTCCATACCAATCCGGATTCTTCCTCTAAAACAGGCGCACAGACCTCCTCGGTAACACCGGGATAGACTGTGGATTCAAGGATGACAACAGCCCCCTTTTTCATATGCTTCCCCGCAGTCCTTACGGCGCCTGTTACCGCACTTAAATCCGGCCGGTGAGCGGTATCTATAGGCGTGGGCACGGCAACGACAATAAAATCGGCCTTGGAAATCCCGGCTGGATCGGCAGTAAAAGTCAAATGGACCGCGGCTTCAAAATCCGTCTGAGAGACCTCACCGGTAGGGTCTGTGTTTCGCTTGTAGTTAGAAATAATTCTTCATTCAAGTCATAACCTACAGTAGAATATCTTTTGCCGAAATTTACGGCAAGCGGCAGGCCCACATAGCCGAGGCCGATAACAGCAACAGTTGCGTTAAAAATATTTCCCATTTTGTAACTTCCCTTTAGTTGTTATATTAGGTTTCAAGTGCCTAAAGTGAGCTAAAGTTAAGGTATTCTATCAATTTTATATAAAAAAGACGGAGCGAAGCGACTCATTAACTTTAGCTCACTTCAAACTTTAGCTCACTTTAGCTCACTTTTCCGGTTTATCCGGATTAGGCACTTCACACTTTTTAAAAATACTATATAAACCCCTTTTGGCCCAGAAACAAAAGAATCTCCTGGGCTGCTTCATCAGGTGTAAGATCCGTAGTGTCGATACGAACTTC
>JAFDHS010000103.1 GCA_019308655.1 Deltaproteobacteria bacterium | reverse complement strand
AAAGCGGTCGCCGATATTTTTGAACGCTTTAAAGCATATCAAAAGAAATCCCACAAAGATTAACCCATGAACATAGAGAAAACAATGCCTAAACGTATCGCCTATTATCCCGGATGTTCTTGTGAAGGTATGGCCAACGAGTACGATCAATCCACCCGGGCTTTGTGCAGGACCCTGGATATTGAATTGGTTGATATCCCCGATTGGAACTGTTGCGGTTCAACACCCTCGAATTCGTATGATCCACTGCTGGGTGCGGCTCTGGCCGGACGAAATCTGGCACTGGCGGAAGCCGAAGGCTTTGATCTGGTCATGACTCCGTGCCCGAGCTGTCTTAAATCCCTTAAAACCGCCATCAAGGTTTGCAACAATCAAAAACAGGATTTTGACGATCTGTTGCAAATGCCTTTTTCGGGAAACATCCGGGTGATTTCCGTGCTTCAATTATTATATGAAGAGGTCGGCGTGGAAGAAATCAAGGAACGCATCAAAAAACCGCTTACGGATAAGGTTATTATTCCGTATTATGGCTGTTTGCTCTCCCGTCCGCCGGAATTTGCCGAGTTTGACGACCCGGAAAACCCGGTTTCCATGGATGAACTCCTTGTGGCCGCAGGCGCAACCGTACCTGATTTTCCTTATAAAACAGAGTGCTGTGGAGCCGCTTACGGGGTCACAATAAATAATATCGTGGGCAAGCTTACAGGAAGACTTCTGGATATGGCCCAGAGGTTGAAGGCGGATGCCGTTGCCGTTGCCTGCCCGCTGTGCCAGCAGAATCTGGATCTTCGCCAGAGCCAGGTCAACCGATTCTGTCATCGTAATTTCAAAATTCCGGTTCCTTACATTACCCAGCTCATTGGCTATGCTCTGGGAATCGATTTAAAAGAACTCGGCATTCACAAACTGTTTGTCAACGCCGATAATCTTTTCAAGGAAACCGTCTGACGAACTGAGATAAGGTAGAAAAAATGCGTATCGGAGTTTTTATCTGTAAATGTGGGACCAACATTGCAAATACCGTAGATACGGAAGCTGTAGCCCGTAAAGCTTTGGAATATCCGGATGTGGTCTATGCCACGGATTATATGTACACATGTTCGGAACCGGGCCAGGAAGAAATACGGGAAGCAATCATTAAGAACCGTTTACAGGGAGTGGTCGTTGCGGCGTGTACGCCGCATATGCATGAGCCTACTTTTCGCCGGGCTGTTGAAAAAGCCGGACTGAACCGTTATATGTTCGAACAGGCCAATATCCGGGAACATGTTTCCTGGGTCAACAAGGACCGGGAATCAAATACGATCAAAGCCATGGATCTGGTTCACATGGCCGTAGAAAAACTGCGCTTAAACCAGCCTCTGTTTTCATCAAAGGTACCGATTAACAAAAGAGTTCTGGTTATCGGCGGAGGGATTGCCGGTATTCAAGCGGCTATGGATTGCTCGGATGGAGGCCTGGATGTGGTCATGGTGGAACGGGAAACGACCATTGGCGGGAAAATGGCTAAACTTGACAAAACATTCCCGACCATTGACTGTTCATCATGCATCCTGGGACCCAAGATGGTTGATATCTCTCAAAAAGAGAACATCAGCCTGCATGCTTACAGCGAAATCGAATCGGTTTCAGGTTACATCGGCAATTTTGAGGTAAAAATACGTAAAAAAGCAACCTATGTCGATTGGAACGCCTGTACCGGCTGCGGAGAGTGTACTCAGAAATGCCCCTCGAAAAAAACCTATGACAAGTTCAATGAAGGCCTGGGAAGCACCACTGCAATCAATATTCCCTTTCCCCAGGCCATTCCGAAAAGAGCGCGTATAAATGCCGAATCCTGTCTTTATCTGACCAAAGGCAAGTGCAAAAAGTGTGAAAAAGTCTGTCCCGCGGACGCTATCCGCTTTGATATGGAAGATGAAATCATTACGGAAGACGTCGGGGCGATTGTCGTTGCTACCGGATACGATATGTTCGATTATTCGGTATATGGTGAATACGGCGGCGGCCGATATCCGGATGTCATTACTTCTCTTCAATATGAGCGTATTCTAAGTGCTTCCGGTCCCTATGGCGGACATATTGTTCGTCCCTCCGACGGTAAGGAACCCAGGAATATCGTCTTTCTCTCCTGTGTCGGTTCCAGGGATGCATCCGTAGGCCGTCCATACTGTTCCGGAGTCTGCTGTATGTATATTGCCAAACAGGCTATTATTACACGGGACCATCTGCCGGATTGCAACTGTTATGTCTCGTATATGGATATCCGCTCCCCCGGAAAAAATTACGATGAATTTATACGTCGTGCTCAGGAAGAATACGGCATTAATTATATTCGCGGACGTGTGGGCAAAATTTATCCCAAAGATGACCGGCTCATCGTTCAGGGTGTGGATACCTTGATGGGTGTTCAAATGGACATCGAGGCCGATCTGGTTGTTCTGGCCACCGGTTTGGAAGCCTCTGAAGGTGCAAGAGAACTTGCTGAAAAACTGCGTATTTCCTATGACCAGTACGGCTGGTATATGGAGAGTCATCCCAAGCTGCGCCCCGTGGAAACCAATACTGCCGGGGTCTACCTTGCAGGTGTGTGCCAGGGTCCCAAAGATATTCCCGCTTCGGTTGCCCAGGGCAGCGCCGCGGCAGCCAAGGTCCAGATCCTTTTTTCACGGGATACCATCGAAACGGACCCACAGGTGGCACTCGTTAATGAACGGGTCTGTATCTCTTGTGGAAAATGTATCGAGGTCTGCCCGTTCGGAGCAATTCAGTGGAAAACCTTGCGGGACGGCTCACAAAAAGCGGAAGTACTCCCAACCGTGTGTCAGGGCTGCGGTTTGTGTAACGCCACATGTCCGCCCAAGGCCGTACAGTTACAGCATTGCACCGACGACCAGATTCTGGCTGAAGTCAATGCCGTGTGTGAATAGTATCTTAATTCTGAAATTTGTGTTTTTTATGGCAGAAAATTTCAGAATTTAAAAAAGTGTGAAGTGACTAAAGTGATCTAAAGTGCCTAAAGTTGAGGAATTCTGTCAATTTTATATATAAAAAGACGGAGCGAAGCGACTCATTAACTTTAGCTCACTTCAAACTTTAGATCACTTTAGTTCACTTTTCCGGTTTATCCGGATTAGGGGTTATGAATAAAAAAAGGGACATGATGATTTCTGAAACAGGTACCCAGAGAGAAAAAGAAATAAAAATTATCGGTTTTTTGTGTAACTGGTGTTCCTACGGCGGAGCGGATACGGCAGGTGTGTGCCGGTTTAAACAACCGACGGATTTACGAATCATCCGCATTCCATGTACAGGACGTATGGATCCTCTGTTCGTTGTAAAATCCTTGATTTACGGAGCCGACGGTGTGCTTGTATCCGGATGCCATCCTAAAGATTGCCATTATGCCGTCGGTAATTTATACGCCCGGCGGCGTATGGAACTCCTGAAACGGTTTCTCCCCTTTATCGGCATTGATACCAATCGATTCCGCTACACATGGGTATCGGCTTCCGAAGGACAGCTATGGCAGCAGGTAGTTACGGAATTTTCCGAGGAGATCCACCGGTTGGGTCCCAATGCCGGATTAAATGAAAAAATGGATGCCGAAACGGCCCTATCGCTGTTTAATACAAAATAAGATACTATCAGGGTCATGTTGCAATATGACCCTGATTAAAATAAAATGATGCATTATTATTTGATGCATTCGTAAAAAGTCCAAATTGAAAACTTTAACCGCAATATACAGGTGTTCTATTTCTTTCATGCACCACCAATTGTGTTTGAAATTTCTGTTGGCGACTTTTTACGAGACCATCATTATTTAAATCGCTCAGGAACATAATGCCGATGGATGAGAAGACAAAAACATTACAGGAAGACTTTGAAAAAAACTTTGCAGATCTGGAACTGGTGATCGGCTGGGAAACGGGTTTTGACCGTTTGCACGCAACACCCGTTTTTATCCGTCAACCGTCAGAACTCGGCAAGTTGGTCTGGAATCCTCTTTGCTCCCAGAATCTCAGCGGTTATTTGGCGAAAAACCTGGACGCTTCCATTCAGGAAGACGGAAAAAAAATTGGTATTTGTGTTAAAGGCTGTGACAGCCGCTCTCTGGTTGCCTTGATCCAGGAAAATTTTATCGACCGGGACCGTTTGTACATCGTTGGTATCCCTTGCGAAGGAACAGTGGATTTACGCCGCCTTATGCACCTCAAACCTTCCCTTGAAAATGTCAGAAAAGTTGATATTGAAGGAGATGAGGCCGTTGTTGAAACCGATCAGGAAACGCTCCGTTTTCCCATAGAGAATGTTCTGGCACGAAAATGCTTACGTTGTCTTTATCCCAACCCGGTCATTTATGACACTATGATCGGCACACCGTTAAAACCGAGAATCAGTGAGGACAAACTCTACTCGGCCGTAGAAAAATTTGACACGTCTGATCGAAAACAACGCCTGGCATTCTGGAAGACCGAATTTAACCGATGTATCCGCTGTTATGCATGCCGCAATGCCTGTCCGCTTTGTGTCTGTCAGGACAATTGTATCGCGGAAAGCCGAAAACCAAAGTGGCTGACACAACGCGATGGAATCCGGGAAAAGTTTCTCTTCCATATGATACATGGCCTTCATTTGGCCGGCCGCTGTACCGAATGCGGGGAATGAAATACCGACAATGTTGATTAAGGAAAAAATGAATCAGATCCTCAAAGATATGCTGGATTACGAAGCCGGGATTGATGCTGAAGCAAAACCGCCTTTATTAACATTTGATCCTGGTGAAACCGGAATATAGCAAACAACCAAAAAAAGTGAGCTAAAGTGAACTAAAGTTTGAAGTGAGCTAAAGTTAATGAGTCGCTTCGCTCCGTCTTTTTATATAAAATTGATAGAATTCCTCAACCCCGGTTAAACAAGATGGGGCATTTAACGGGGGGCACTTTAGATCACTTTAGACACTTTACACTTTTTAAGTGAGGATAATCAATGCGTGGGAAAACCTTTATTGCCCATGATGAACTGCCCGAAGTGTTGGAACGTCTTTCCAAGACAATGGATGTATGGATTCCGACAGCCATAAATGACGAAAAATGCGTAATTCAATTTTTGCCTTATCAACCGGATCGGCTGCCTGTCCTGGACAGGCAAAGCACCATGCCGCCCAAGAAAGTGATCTTCCCCCAGGTGGAGACCCTGCTGCATTTCAGCCGCAAAAAGGACGAAAACGACCCGTTCAAATCCCATATTGAACTGGAAGACGAGGAAGAGGTATCACCGGTACTGGTTTTTGGGGCACGCCCTTGTGATGTTCGCGGTTTTCTTGTTTTCGACGAGGTTTATTTAAACGGACCGTATAAAGACCCGTATTATGCCAAACGCCGTGAGAAAACCCTTTTTGCGACCCTTGTCTGTGAAACGTCCGACAATGCCTGTTTTTGTTCCGCCGTGGGAAGCGGACCTGCAGATCAGACGGGAAGTGACCTGTGGATCATTCCTGTTGACAGCGGTTATGTAATTGAAGCGCTTACCAAGCGGGCTGAAAACCTGATGCCTGAAATGGGCAAAGATGCGACCGAAGCACAAATTGCCGAAGCGCAGAATGTTCAGAAAAAAGTTGCCGCCTTGCATATCGGCGAAGGGGATTTAACCCAAAGTTCAGACGATTTTGAGGACCGTTTTTCAGATAATGAATTTTGGCGGGATATGGCTTTCAAGTGCATCAGTTGCGGAATATGTACCTATGTATGCCCCACCTGTTACTGTTTTAACATCACGGATGAAGCCAAAGACCTGGATGGAGAGCGCATACGCTCCTGGGATTCCTGTATGTTCAATCATTATACCCGGGAAGCCAGCGGCCATAATCCGCGCCCAAGCAAACTGGAACGCTATCGAAACCGGATCGGTCATAAATTCAGTTATTTCCCGAAAAAATACAAGGGTATGATTGCCTGTTGCGGATGCGGCAGGTGTATACGCCGTTGCCCTGTTGCATTGGATATTCGCAACGTGGTGCTCAGCTTGAAGAAGAACAAGGAGAATGTTGATGTTTGAAAATAATCCCTACCGTCCTGAACCGGCGGTGATTAAAGATATTATTCAGGAAACAGCCAATATTCGTACGTTCCGCATTGTTTTGAACGATGAAGAAAAAATGCGTAATTTTTCCTTCAAACCCGGTCAGGTCGCTCAACTT
>JAFDHS010000102.1 GCA_019308655.1 Deltaproteobacteria bacterium | reverse complement strand
TAACGATACAGGCGAAGAGCTTCTTGAAGTGCCGGAGTGGAAAAGCAGCCTGAAGCTGGCCTACGATAACAGATCCGCCGGTTTTCATATCAATATCCGGATGAACTACACCGGTGAGCAGCTGTACGCGCCGAAATTTCACGATTCAAACGCGGTAAAGGTTGGCGATTATACCCTGTGGAATCTCTATGCGTCCAAGGAACTTGGCGACAGTATCGAGATATTCGCCGGCATTGACAATATTTTTAACAAGAAAGTTGAGATTGATCCTGCCGAGGCAGCCTTTTATTATACCGGTCTTAACGTGAGATTTTAAGTACCCATGCATAAGTTTTACAACATTTTGAAATATTGTTCGACCATAGCATAAAGTTTTAGCTCAAAGCTCAAGGCTGAAAGGGCATTGAATGCATAAGCCCTTGTTTTTCTTTGAGCTTTAAGCCTTCAGCTTGAATGTGATTTTATGGTAAAGCGTTTTTGATCTGCAGCTTTTTTTATTATGATGAAAGACTTTTGATTAGGTACTTATTTCGGCCATGTGGCTAAAACGCGATTAGCGGCATAACTCAAAAATGCCCTTCCAGCCGGTGCAGGACTTTTTCGGTAAAGTCCCATACCTGACGCTTGTCCATCAACGTTCGGTAAGGCACCTCGGTTATGTCGCGTTTTAGTATCCTGGTATAAAAATGCATCAGCAGATTGTAATCCTTTTCGGTGAGCTTTTTGGGGATGATTTCCCCGGAAAGCACGCCGGCGTAGAGCGGGGGATGGTCGCAAAGGGCATCCAAAAGCGGTTGCAGGTACAGCCACCCGCCGAAGAAGCGGCCCTTCATGTAGACTCCCTTGGTGTCCAGGCAAACGGCAAAGGCAGCCAGATACTTGCCGGCGAGCGCCTCGAGACGCTTTTGGGCGTACTGAACAATTGGTTTGCCTACTTTTTCGTTGTAAACCCCGCCGCCCAGGAAAACGAGCTCAAAACCGGACGGATCGGGGTCCTCTGTAACGGAAACAACCTCGGTTTCTTTCCAGGGCAGCCGATCGGCGATCCACCGTCCGATCTCCATGGTGGCGCCGTATCGGCTGGCGCATACGATTAAAGTTTTCATTGTCGCTCCTTCTTGCTGTCATCTTCTTTCATTTACCCGTAAAACAGAGCCAAAGGCATGAATTGATGAAAAAATTTTGATTAGGGACTTAAAAACCGTTTTCGGACTTCGGCTATCTTCGCTTAAGTATTTTTGCCTTTTAGTTTTAAGATGGTCTCCCTATCGCGTCTTTTCCTATGATAAAATCCCCCTGCAGTACCGATGACACCTAAACCGGCACCAATTATACCCCAAAGAGTAAATCCCTTTGGCCTGCTAAGCCATTCAGGCCGCGACTTTCTCACAGTAATAAGCAAGCTGGCGCAATGATATTCTCCTGTTGATTGATCCTTATGTGTCACCACGTACAGGTACTTATCTTGTTTTCCGCGTGTGCCTCCCGGATGACTTTGTCCTCGATGTTTGGCCTTTTCTTTACCGATATGCTGATGCTTTTTTCCCGTTTGCTCCATTTCAGGATGATCAGTAGGGATTTTGCCATGAGGGTGACTCATTCCGCCCTGGCCTTCAGCCCGGGCAAGAGTTTCAGGAGGAGTGATTAAGACCATGCCCTCGGAATCGCTCCTGAGGCTTTTCTTCCAGCCGCTTTCGGTCAAGATATTTACTTCTGCATTTGCAAGCGGCCGGCCTTTGTAGAAGACTTTCATTTTATGTTCTTTAAGAGCTGTTTGATAGCCCCCCATGAAAGGGCCTCCCCCTTCCCTTTTTTTAGTTATAAGCGGTCCTATTTCGAGTGGAAGCTTGTCAGCCATATCCTTAAAGAAGACCTCAGGCTTTGGGTCGATACGGCCACCTTGTTTGAAGTGATACACAAGGTGTTTTGAATAAAAATGCACCAATTCATTCTTGCCGTCTGAATCAAAATCCATATCGACGGCGCTTAGACGAACGCCGATAAGGTAAAGCCCTCTAATATCTGTCGGCAAGGTAACTTCCATATTATCGGAATCCAGATCGACCTCTGAGACAGCGCCTTCAGGATTTCTTATCCATACTTTTGCCTTATTGGACTTAACCGCTTTGGCGATGGCACTTTCATTGTATCCATTTAGCGGAAACTCGCCCCAACGCAATATTAATGTCTTTGGTTTTTCAAGAGCAGCTACCATTTCAGCCCTGCTTTTCATAGCGCCATAATCTTTATGGTCAACTTTAAGTCCCCACCATAGAACTTCCGGCGGCTCTGCCGCAAAAGCCGCAGAACCGGCTAACAAGAATGCTGCCAATAAAAATATGAAACTGATTTTCTTATTCATTTTTTCTACGTTTCCTTAATAGAAAAACAGAGTAAGTACCCGTGCATAAATTTTACAACATTTTGAAATAATGTTCGACCATGGCATACCGTTTTAGCTCAAAGCTCAAGGCTGAAAGCTGAAAGGGCGGTGAATGTGTAAGCCCTTGTTTTTCTTTGAGCTTTGAGCTTTGAGCCTTCAGCTTTCAGCTTGAATGTGATTTACGGTAAAGCGTCTTTGATGCACAGCCATTTTTATTATGTTGAAAAACTTTTGGTTAGGTACTTATCGGCAATCATCTTACTGTACCGCAAAAGTAAGAGTCGAAGTATAATTAAGCTCTTGGCATTTGTCTTTCAGTTCCTTTGGGGGAGGCATTTTCATGCCGGCCTTTACAATCCAGGGTCCATGATAGTCCAAAATATTTATCTTTGCCTCTCCTTTGCTGTTCGTAAAAGTAGTAAAAGATTTGTCGGTAAAAGAAAAGAGAGAACATCCATGAATCTTGGTATTCGGTGCAGGCTTTCCTTCAAACAGCACCCTGATTGGAAACCGATCTCCTAATTTAAGTTCATTGGGATTCATCAAAGGGATTATCTCCAATTTATGCCCCACCGGCTCTGAAAAAGGATTGCCGGAAACTTTGCCGACATTTATTAATGCCTTGCCGTATTGCGCGTAACGGAGTTTATAGAAGTCTTTTTTTCCCTCTACTTCTCCGTAAAAACCTGGTTTTATGGTTGCGCCGGCTATCCATCCGCCATCTTTTTTCATTTTTATCTCAGTGGCCCGGAATCCTCCTTCACCTGGTGTTAAATTTTCTCTGCCGCCATCCGGCCTGATTATGAAAAAATCCCCCAGATATTTGTCAGACAAGAAATCAGCTACCGGATACCTGTGCCCCCATCCAAAATAAACAGCGGTTTTTGCCCGGGGCTTCGGAGCATATTTCGGATGGGACCAAATTTTTGGTGAATAATCTGTAGCATTCAGCCACATTGTATGGGCGGAACAAATTGATGAAATACACAAACAAAAACCCAAAATCAAACCCATCTGAAAAAATCTTTTGATTTTTTTCATTCTCACACCTCCCTAATAGTTTGTTGAAATTACCTGTTGCTAAGACTTACCCAAAAACAATCTTAAATTAATCACGAAATCACCGAAATTGCCAAATCGGGCTTCGCCCGTTTCAGTAAATTCTCAATAATTGTGGGGTGGATTCATCGCTATCACTCCTTAATCCATCCCACGCATTTACCGAGGTTATCGAGAAATTACTTTCGCGCTTTCGTACTTTCGTGTTTTCGTGATGACACTTTTTCATTTAAAATACGGCAGAGGAAACTCCGAGAAACATCAATATAATGCCGGAGATCCTTTGAAACATCATTTTGTACTGCGGTACCTCGGTTTTAATCTTTCTTGAGAACCAGCCTGACAAAGCGGAAATAACTATAAGCGGAGAAAATGCGGTACCTATGCCGAAAAGCGACATCAGGATACTGCTGGAGATCACCGACGGCATCTTCAAGCTATAGACCAGTATTCCTGCCATCGGCGGACATGGAATTGCGGCAAAAGCCATTCCCATAACAAACAGGTGAGTTGTTGGATTGAATGCAACACGGCGGGAGATAAAACCAAACAACTCGATTTTTCCTTTCGACTGATTACAGTTAGTGCTCACAGGACGTATAAGCATCAACAAGCCGATTGATATCAATATAAAACCGAAGATTAGCGAGAGATACGGCAAGTTTTTTTCCATACCAACAAATGTTGTGCCGATATAACCTGAAACCAGTCCAATAACCGCATACATAAAAACTCTTCCAACCGTAAAGGCGGTAAAAGATTTGATACCATCCAGAACACCTTCTCTTGATCCCATTATATAAGTGCTTATAAATGGAGCACACGCAATGGTGCATTGAGTTGTTCCGGAGATAATCCCTGTAACAAATGCCGTGGAATATGGTATTGTGTTTATCATCCCGTCTTTCCATTTACCGCGGAGATCGCTGCTCTGCGTTCCTTGCGATCTCCGCGGTGAATGATCATGAATTACCTGCGATTATTGCGGCACCGATTGCACCATTGAGTTGAGGATGCTTTGGAATATATATATCCGTCATCAGTTCATCCTCAAGTGCAACGACAAGACCAGGGTTGAGACCCCCTCCGCCGGTCATAAGTATGTCAGATTCAAAACGAGCCCTTCTTGCCATTCCCGAAATTCGTTTAGCCATGGATCTGTGAATCCCTGCGATTATATCTTCGGGCTTTTTTCCCCTGGCAAGCAGCGATATGACCTCTGATTCAGCAAATACCGTACACGTGCTGTTAATCCGGCACGGGGTCTTTGACTCAAGCGAAAGAGGGCCGATATCTTCAACGGAAAGCTCAAGAACTCGGGAAAGGGCTTCTAAAAAACGTCCTGTCCCTGCAGCGCATTTGT
>JAFDHS010000101.1 GCA_019308655.1 Deltaproteobacteria bacterium | reverse complement strand
AGGAAATGCCGGAAGTCAGCGTATTGAAAGAACACTTTGAGAGATTGGCTCCGGCGTTTATCCTTGATAACTTGGGCGGTCCTGCGTTCATGCAGGATTTAAAGTTGGAAAAGGCTGAAAAAAAACCTATCAGTTCTTTATTAATTGAAGCGCCTGGTGCAAAAACGATGAAAGATAATCTTGATTTTTTTATCAAACGTGGCACCGTCTCCCGGCTTTGCCCTTCCTGTACCGCGACGGCACTGTTTACTCTACAGTCCAATGCCCCCTCGGGTGGTGCCGGTAATCGCGTTGGACTGCGTGGTGGCGGGCCATTGACTACATTGGTACGTCCAATCAAGGGACAGTTCCTTTGGAATACACTTTGGCTGAATGTTTTGGACGAAGAAGCCTTCACGAAAAGTATTCCCGCTCCTGGGCCTCATGTTTTTCCATGGTTGGCATCTACTCGGGTTTCGGGCAAAAAAGGGTGTGATACGCGCCCGGAAGATGTGCATCCTTTGCAAATGTTTTGGGGTATGCCGCGCCGGATTCGGATTTGTTTCGAGGATGGAAAGAACTTGAGGTGCGATCTGTGCGGCGAAGAAGGAGGAGTAATTGCCAAGGAATATGAGGCACAAAACTACGGGGTAAATTATGAGGGGGAATGGATACATCCGCTCACACCTTACCGTTTCGACCGCAAAAAGCAAAAGCCCCCTTTGTCACTCAAGGGGCAACAGGGCGGATTGGGATACCGTCATTGGCTGGGCCTTGTGTGGGTCGACCCGTTTAATGGTGATTGCGCATCCCAAGTCGTCAGAGAATACATGCAGAACCGGGCACGTGATATCGGCAGCGGCCGTCTCGCACGTCTCTGGTGTTTCGGCTACGACATGGACAATATGAAGGCTCGGTGCTGGTACGATCATACCCTGCCGCTGTTTTGTTTAGATTCGGCGCAACGGGAGAACGTGATGGCATGGGGTTTAGAGCTGATCAATGCAGCAAGAGAAACTGCGGACACTTTGCGGCAACAGGTTAAGTCTGCCTGGTTTCGTCGCCCTAAAGATGTCAAGGGTGACATGAGTGCGGTTGTGCTCGAATTCTGGCAAAAGAGTGAAACAGATTTTTATCAACTTCTTGAACAACTTGCGCGGTTGCCAGGCGAACAAAGACAAGCACCGCCGGAGATATACGCCGGATGGAAAACAAAACTCTGGTTCTTTGCCTTGACCATCTTTGACGCATGGGTACTGGAAGCTCCCGCCGAAGACCTGGACATGAAACGCATTGTTGCCGCGCGTGAAGAACTGAAAAAGAAACTTGCCACGAGTAAGGCGATGAAGACGTTAACCGCAAACGCCAAATCTGAAGGGGAGACTGCATAATGAAAAAGATAATTAATTTCATTTGCCTCAAGGAGCCGGAAACACGAAAAATATTACGCAAATGGTGGAATTCCATGGGAGAAGATCACGGCGCCCGGGCCCGGTTGCGACGCGCCGAGCGGGCGGATGATGTTTTGCTGACCGAACCCTTTTTTCAGTTTCTGCAAAAAATGCCGGCCTGGTGGTCTGAACCAACGAACCTGCCGGCGTCAGCATTGGTCGTGGCTGCACTTGCGCACGTTAAAGACAACAACGAAGACAAATCGTTTGCAGCTCAACTGGCAATGCCGAAGAAAGGGAGTGAAAAACCGTGTATGAGCGAACTGCGCTTTCAGCAGCTTCAGAAAAGCCGCGATCCGGATGAATTTTTTCGAAGGTTGCTGCGGGCCATTCGCATGGTAGAAAACAGGGTCAATATCGAATCTCTGGCTGATAATATTCTGCACTGGATGAAAGAATATCGTTTCGGCATTGATCGCAGGCCCCAGAAACGGTTAGCGTTTCTCTGGGCCAATGAATATTACACGACTATATCAAAGACGAGCAACCATGCTTAAAAAAATGGAGGGAATTGATCATGAGCCGCTTTATTCAACTGCATCTGCTGACATCCTATCCACCCGCAAATCTCAACCGTGATGACCTCGGTCGTCCTAAAACTGCAAAAATGGGGGGATTCGATCGGTTACGGGTGTCATCCCAGAGTCTTAAAAGGGCTTGGCGCACCTCTGAAGTGTTCCAGCAGGTGATGTCCGACCATATTGGAACCCGGACGAAGGAAATGGGACTTAAAATCTATCAAAACTTCATTGAAAAAGGTGTCCGGCATAAAAGCGCGATGGAATGGTCGGGAAAAATTGCCGGGGTGTTTGGAAAGCTTAAAACTCTCTCAAGAAAAGAGAAAGAAAAAATTAAAGAACTGCCGGATGAGGAACGAAAAAAAAAGGAATTGCTTGAACTGGAAATAGAGCAACTGGTACATTTTAGCCCCGAGGAGGAAAAAGAAATCAGGACGCTTGTCGACAAAATCATCGCCCAGGGAAGCGGGCCGGAAAAGGATGAACTGCGTTTGTTGTGTGATGGAGCAAGCGCAGTGGATATCGCCCTGTTTGGACGAATGCTCGCTTCCGCGCCGACATACAACGTTGAAGCCGCTTGTCAGGTGGCCCATGCCATCAGTGTTCACCCAGTGGTTATCGAGGATGATTATTTTACAGCCGTGGATGACCTCAACGACCGCAGCGAGGACGCGGGAGCCGCCCATATCGGCGAAACCGGATTTGCCGCCGGACTCTTTTATTCCTATATCTGCATCAATCGCGAACTGCTGACGGAAAATCTGGGCGGTGATGAAGAGATGGCCCGGAAGGCGATCAAGGCGTTCACAGAAGCGGCGGTAAAGGTGGCGCCGACCGGGAAACAAAACAGTTTCGGCAGCCGCGCCTATGCCAGTTATGTTATGGCGGAAAAAGGAGAGCAGCAACCCCGCTCGCTTTCCGTGGCGTTTCTAAAACCGATTACATCCGGCGATAGTGATGATTTCGGCCGCGCTGCCGTGACAGCTCTTTCCCGTCAACAACAGAATATGGACAAGGTCTACGATGATTGTGCGGATCATCGATATACTATCAACACGTTTACCGGGGAAGGCAGCCTTGAAGAACTGCTGACCTTTATTTCCAAATAGGGGAGGTTTATATGGAATACCTGGTTTTTCGCCTCTACGGCCCCTTGGCCAGTTGGGGAGAAATTGCCGTCGGAGAATCGCGTCATAGCGCTGCCTATCCCAGTAAATCAGCCCTGCTGGGTTTGCTGGCGGCGGCCCTTGGTATTCGCAGGGCAGACGAAGAACGGCAAGCAGCCCTTGCTGCGGGTTATCAATTTGCCGTAAAGGTCATGAGCGACGGGCAGCTCCTGCGAGACTATCACACAACCCAGGTTCCAGACTCCGTGGGCCAGTTTATCTACCGCACCCGCCATGACGAATTGGTGGCAGGTAAAACACGTCTTGGAACTGTTCTCTCAAGTCGTGAATATCGCTGTGATGCCCTGTCGCTGGTCGCCGTTAAGTCTTTGAAGAAGGCTCCTTTTTCTCTGGCTGGGATTCAGGCTGCATTACTTAGGCCTAAATTTTATCTGTATCTCGGCCGCAAGTCCTGTCCGCCGGCAGCGCCGCTCAATCCATGTATGGTCAATGCCAAGGGCTTCGGCCAGGCTCTGGACGAATATCGATATGGTGCGCTTTATCTTTCTGACTTTGTGATGAGGTCCGCGCGGCAAGAAAAACGAGATGAAGATTTGCTTGAATCTCCGTTTATTCCAAGGTCCTCTCGTGAAGATCGGTATGCATTGGCTCTGGAGCGAAAATCAGTACGCTATTATTGGGAGGGTGACGCTGGTGACCTTGAGCCGCAGCAAATATTAATCCGGCACGACCAACCGCTTTCACGGACCCGCTGGCAGTTTTCCCAGCGTGCGGAAAACCTGTTTATCAGAGGGGAGGGCGGCTGATGATGTATTTTTCCAGAGTCAGACTTAAATCGGATATACTGAGATCCTCAAACCTGCATCGCCTCATTCAGAGCAACAGCTACAGTGTCCATCAGTTATTGTGGGATTTGTTCCCGGATGAAAAAAAACGTACTTTTATTTTTCGTGAGGAAATTGCCGGTGAACAGTTGGGATATCGCCCAGGCATTAAAAGTGAACCGATCTATTACCTGGTCTCTTCCAAAAAACCGATGGGGGAGACGACGTTGTTTGACGTAGACCACAAAAAATATTCACCCCGGCTGATGGTCGGTGACCGGCTGGCTTTTAAGTTGCGAGCCAATCCGATTGTGGCACGCAAATCGTCTGGAGAAAAAAAATCCAGGCGACACGATATTGTCATGGACGCCCAGAGGAACTTGTTGTTGAAATTAGCAAATGGCCTTGGTCTGTCAAGCAAGGGAAGCAAATCCACACTGAAGCAAAAAATCATTGGGGCATGGAGATCTTCTAAAAATGAAATGGTAGAGAAAGAACTGATAAAGAGTCTTTCTGAGAATGAAAGATTCGCCCATCTCTCCGAGAAACAGTGGGAGCCTGATAAATTGCTTAACTGGGCACTGAAAGCTTGCGCCGATAAAGCCCTTGAAAAATGGCTGACTGATCGAGGTGTTATAAACGGATTTCGACTTGTCCGAAGTGAAAAAGATCAGCGGCTAAAATTTCAGGCTGAAGGTTATCGTTGGCACTCCCTTCCTACAAAAGGGAAAACTGCCGGCTTCAGCGCTGTTGACTTTGAGGGATGTTTAGAAGTTCGAAAGCCGGAGCGCTTACTCTATGCTCTTTCTAATGGCATAGGACCTGCAAAAGGCTTTGGTTGCGGATTGATGCTGGTACGGAGGGTATGAACTATGCAACCTGTATTACCACCGCTCAAACCCATTTTCATCAAAGATCGGCTGTCCGTCCTT
>JAFDHS010000100.1 GCA_019308655.1 Deltaproteobacteria bacterium | reverse complement strand
GTTGAACAGGTGGCCGGAAGAGGGCAGCACAGACGAAAATGGATTTCTCCGCCGGGTAATATTTATGCTTCATGGGCCTGGCCCGACCTTTCCCAAAAAATAAGTGAAGACAGCCCATGGAAGAATCTGCTTCCACTGTTAACCGGTTATATTGTGGCCCTGGCCCTTGAAGAATTCGGTCTTTTTGTAAAACTGAAATGGCCCAATGACCTGATTTTAAAGGATCGTAAAATTGGAGGAATACTGATTGAAGAACGGAAAGGGAAGATCGTTCTCGGTATTGGATTGAATACGGCTTCAGCACCGCCGGACGGTGAATTTGAAAATGATTATTCAGTGCCGGCCACCTCTTTTGACAGACAAGGCATTCATCTTACTCCGCTCAGTGTCTGGATTAAGCTGGTAAAATCAGCTCAAAATTCTTTTGGAAAAATAATCAACGATTTAAAACCGATTGATTTTATTGAACTTATAACCGGTCGCCTGGCATGGCTTGGCAGGCAGGTTATTGTTAAACGAAACGGATCAGATGTTTATAAGGCCAGAATTGCCGGACTTGCCCCGGACGGTGGATTGCTTCTGAATCGGAACGGGACGCATGAGGTCATTTACTCTGGCAGAATGCTTCCGGCATAGCCTTTACTCCGTAGATATTTTATAATGTACACAGGTCAATTTGTGTGTGTGAATTAAAATCGGATTTTAATCGGTTTTTGTAATTTCTGCGGTGAACTATACAACAGGATATAAGGAAAGTGAGAACAGTTATGAAAACAAAAACATTTGAACAGGTTTTGACGGAAATTAAAGGGAAACGGATTCTTATAGCAAACAGGGGAATCCCTGCCCGCCGGCTTTGCCGGGCCATTTCTGAAATGTTTGAGGCTGTCGCTGTCATGACTGCTACTGATGTGGATAAGACTTCTCCGTCCACCATCGGCGCTCACGAACTTCTTTTGCTTGGCGAAGAACCCACCGCTTATCTTGATATTGATCTGGTTATCAAAAAAGCCAAGGACAGAGGGGTCGTTGCTATTCATCCCGGTTGGGGATTCGGTGCCGAGGACGAGAGTTTCCCTGTGAAGTGTCGGGAAGCCGGAATTCTGTTTATAGGCCCACCGCCCGTACCCATGCGCATTTTGGGAAACAAGGTTGAAGTAAGAAAACTGGCCCGGGAAATCGGTGTTCCGGTTGTTCCCGGTTCACCTGGAGCGGTCACGATTCCGGAAGCGCGTGAATTTGTAAAGAAAATCGGATTCCCCATTATGCTCAAAGCCGAAGGCGGCGGCGGCGGACGGGGTATTTATGAAGTGTACAAGGAAGATGAACTTGAATCCGCATTCAATAAAGCATCTGCCATGGCCCAGGCCGCTTTCGGTAACCCGAGCATTTATGTTGAAAAGCTTTTGCATTCAGTCCGTCACATAGAGATCCAGGTCATAGCGGATAAATACGGCAACGTATTTGCTTTTGATGAGCGCGATTGCACTGTGCAGAGAAATCATCAAAAACTGATTGAAATTACCCCGTCTCCCTGGCCGGGAATGTCCGCTGAACTTCGTGAGAAATTGAAGACGTATGCGATCGGTTTGGTTAAAGCAGTGGACTATTATTCTTTGGCCACAGTGGAATTTCTGGTGGATCCGGATGGAAATCCCTATCTTATTGAGGTCAACACGCGGCTTCAGGTGGAGCACGGTATTACCGAGTGCCGTTATGGTATTGATCTGGTGGAAGAACAGATTGCCGTAGCCTTTGGTTCGACCCTCAGGTTCAACGATAAGGAGACGCTTCCGTATCAGCATTCCATGCAGGTGCGGATCAACTGTGAGGACCCCCAGAACGAATTTTCACCCAATGCCGGTCGTATTACCCGATATGTTACCCCGGGAGGCCAGGGGGTCCGTATTGATTCGTGCATTACCAACGGCTATGAATTTCCCTCCCAGTATGATTCGGCGGCATCTCTTCTGATTACCTATGGCAACAGTTGGGAAAAAACCCTTAAACTGATGCAGCGCAGCCTTAGAGAATACATGGTGGGCGGATTGAAGACCACTATTCCGTTTCACAGGCAGGTGGTCAAACATCCTGCATTTATTTCAGGCGAGTACGATACCAAATTTATCGAAAAGACCCCCGAGTTGATGTTCTACGTGTACGAAGCGCCCGAAGTGTTGCGGCTTTCCAGGCTTGTGGCCGAGATATCCGCTCTGGGATACAATAGTTTTGTTCAGTTGGGTGAGTATCGGGGATCGTGTGATAAGCGGGTCGGCCGGTTCGAACTGGTCAAGCCGCCGAAGGTTGAAACCGAATTCGAATATCCGTATCCCAGGGGAGACCGCCGGGCTACCATCGATTTCATCCGCGACAGTGGATATGTACATTTTACGGATACGACGACAAGAGATATCACCCAGTCCAACAGCGGTAACAGATTCCGCCTGGCTGAAGACGAAATGATCGGACCTTATCTTGATAAATGCGGTTTCTTTTCACTGGAAAACGGCGGTGGAGCTCATTTTCATGTGGCCATGCTGGCCAATATGACCTATCCCTTTACGGAAGGTAAAGTCTGGAATGAATTTGCCCCGCAGACCCTCAAGCAGATACTTATTCGCTCGACAAACGTTTTGGGGTACAAACCCCAGTCGCGAAATCTGATGCAGAGAACCGGGGAGATGATCTGTGAGCATTACGATGTCGTACGCTGTTTCGATTTTTTGAATCATGTTGAAAATATGCGTCCTTTTGCAGAGGTTGTCTTAAACTCTACAATAAATATTTTTGAACCGGCTATTTCCCTGTCTTATGCCAAGGGATTTGATGTGAAACGATACATGGTCGTGACCGAAGAGATTCTCGCCATGGTCGCTGATGTTGCCGGAGTGAGCATTGATAAGGCCTGCAGGTTGATCATATTGGGGTTAAAGGACATGGCCGGGGTATGCCCTCCCCGGTTCATGCGTTTACTTGTCTCTGCCATCCGTAAAAAATATCCGGAACTGGTTCTGCATTACCATCGTCACTACACGGACGGATTGTTCGTACCCGCTGTCGGTGCGGCGGCTGAAGCCGGAGCTCATATCGTAGATACCGCCATTGGTGCGTCCGTCCGATGGTACGGGCAGGGAAGTCCTCTCTACGGCAGCCTATATAGAAGAACTCGGCATGAAGACGAATCTGGATAAAGAGATGATACGTACCTGTGGATTCGTGTTAAAGCAGATCATGCCCTATTATGACCGATACTGTGATCCGTATTTCAAAGGCGTTGATTATGACGTGGTGGAACACGGCATGCCGGGAGGCGCAACCTCTTCTTCACAGGAAGGGGCCATGAAACAGGGGTATATCCATCTGCTTCCGTATATGCTGAAATTCCTTGCGGGTACCCGTAAGGTTACGCGTTATCATGATGTAACTCCGGGATCTCAGATTACCTGGAATACTGCATTCCTTGGGGTTACAGGGGCTTACAAGAGGGGGGGAGAGGAGCAGGTCAGGCGCTTGCTTAAGATACTTGAAACCGTTACCACTGTTCCTGAAAGCGACCTGAGCTCTGAAATCAAGAAAGACAGACTGAAACTTTACCGGGATTGTAATGACGCATTCAGAGACCTTCTTCTCGGAAAATTCGGGAAACTTCCCTTGGGATTTCCAGAGGATTGGGTTTATCAAAGTGCTTTCGGGTCCGATTACAAGAGTGCTCTGGTCAACCGTACGGAAGAGTCTCCTCTTATCTATTTAGAAGACGTCGATATGGATGCGGAATATAAAGCACTCATGGATCAAATCAAGCGCCAGCCTACGGAAGAAGAATTGGTTATGTATCTCAATCATCCGGGAGATGCTTTAAAAACCATTGAGTTTAAGGCAAAATATGGAGATCCGAACCATCTTTCCCTCGATATCTGGTTTGAAGGACTGGAAAAAGGTGAGGAAGCTACCTTTGTAGACAGCAAAGGCAAGCCCCATGCGATGATGATCCTTGATATTTCCGAACCTGATGAAGCCGGTATGAGTGTGGTTCGATACCTCTTGGATTCCGGGATTTATACCCACCAGGTTAAAGTCGAAGAGCCTTCATCACAGGCAGCCGCTTTAGTGGAAATGGTTGATCCGAACAATCCCTATCACGCGGGGTCACCGAGCAACGGTGATCTGTGGGTCATGTATGTCAGCCCCGGTGACTACGTCAAGAAAGGTGATGAGCTTTTCAATATCTCCATAATGAAGCAGGAAAAGGCCGTGCTGGCAAAGACGGACGGCATGGTAAGCCGGGTGCTTAAATCGGCCAACTATCAGCAGGACAAAAGAATGGTACCGGTTAAAGAGAGTGAACTTCTGGTAGAACTTTCATCCGCCCCGGCATCGTGTCCCAGTTGCAATACGCCGGTTCCCGGTGAAGACTTTGTGTTTTGCCCCTTTTGCGGGCATGCAATGAAGGAAGAATAGAATCGTTGCCTTTTCTTCCTCTTTTCCCCTGGTAGAGACGTGTCCCCGACACGTCTCTACATTTTGAATATCCTTTCAACAGATTCAAAGCATTTTTTTCCGGGGTTTGAAAAATCGTGGATTTTTCCGATAACTCCGCTGACCTTTACATCGGAAAATTTTTCAACCGCCTCCATGTTTTCGGTGACCATCTCTTTGGAGACCGGCGGATCTGAGACATCCATAAAGACAAGGCCTGCCGGTTTTATTCCTCTATGGCTTAAGGCCTCTATGGAAAGAAGGGTGTGGTTGATCGTTCCCAATCCGGCGCGGGCCACAAGAATCGGTTGGGCCTTGATCCTTTTTATCATATCGATGATCAACAATTTTTCATTAACCGGCACAAAGAGTCCGCCGGCCGCCTCGATAATCAGGGGATTACAAAAACGGCTCTTCTCTTCCACAACATTTTCTATCCGCTTAAAATCGATATTTTTTTTCCGGTCACGGGCGGCAAAATAAGGGGCCTTGGGGTTTTTGAAACAATAGACCATGGAATCCGCCGGATCTTTTTTTTCTAAGGGCTTTACATTCCTGTAAATGAATGCAGCGTCGCTGTCCGTATCATAAGGATCTTTGCATCCGGTCTGTAAGGGTTTGAGGTAAAAAGGATCATATCCTTTTGCATAGAAAAACTGCATCAGCAAAAGGGAAAAAACGGTTTTCCCGACACCGGTATCGGTCCCTGCAACAAAAAAAATATCTGCCTTTTTATTCGATTTTTCCATAGATTTTTCTTAAACTCCCGACAAAATATTTCACATCCTCTTGGGTGTGCAGTGCGGTCATCCCGAGCCTCAATATGGCCTTGCCCATGGGTACGGTGGGGTATCTGGCGGGGAAAACAAAGATATTCTTTTCAAGCAGCTTTTGGAACACGGTTACGGCCATGTTTTCCTCGCCGATTTCCACAGCCAGAATATGAGCCTCTCCGGTTACCTTGAATCCTTCGTGGCTTAGGCATTCTTTCATATGGCGGCTCACCTCGCTCAGATGCCGTCGCTTGTCTTTGCTTTCACGGACCATCTCCAACACGTCCATGGCCGATGCGGCATGGGCCTCGGGAAGGGTGGTGGTGTAAATAAAAGGGGAGGAGAAATTGATAAGATATTCTTTAAAACCTTGGGGCATCAATACGAAAGCGCCGAAAAGCCCCAGGGCCTTGCCAAACGTTCCCACCGCAATATCCGCTGCATCACGGGCAATGCCGCAGCCGGTTTTAAAGGAGGGGTCGCCCAGTGCTCCGAATGCATGGGCCTCATCCACAATCGTCAGAAAACCGTAGCGTTGTTTGAGTTTTTTTAACCCCTCAACATCCAGAAAATCGCCGTCCATGCTGAAGAGGGATTCCGTTATAACGGCGGTTCGGCTTTGATCATAGTTTTCAAGCCTCTTGGACAGATGGGACATGGCGTTGTGATTGTATCCGTAAAAGTCGGCCCCGCTTAAGGTAATCCCCTTGACGGAACTGGCGTGGATGTGCTTGTCAAAGATGATGGTGTCTCCCGGTTCGAAAAAAGTCGAGATCATACCCAAATTTGCCTGGTAGCCGCTGGGGAAGAAAAGCGCCTGGTCATAGCCGAAATACCGGGCATATTCTTTTTCCGCCGCTGTGATGATTGAATAATTGCCTGAAACAAGCCGTGAGGAGGAGGAGGTGGTGCCGTATTTTAAAAAATTATCGGCAACTTTTTTTCTTAATTTTTTTGAAGAACCAAGACCCAGGTAGTCGTTTGATGAAAAATTCAGTACCTTCTGGCTGCCGATAAAAAGATACTTGCCTTGTCTTTTTCTTATTTCAGGCGGATTTCTGTACAGTCCCGCCTGCTTTTTGGACAACAACCTGTCTTTGAACCGCTTTGCAAACATGAAAAGACCTTTTGGTAATGTTGTTTTAATTTCTCCTTCTTAAATCGATTGTCATAATCGACCGTGGCATATAAAAATTCTCCTTTGATTTGGGCCTCGTTCTCTTTTTGGGCCCGTAACCTATAGGAAAATGCAAGCCCGCTGCGGTTGATCAATGTTCCGTCAAGCAGGTATTTCCCGGTCAGGACACCAGTTTCAAGGATTTTACAGCGGATTATCTTTAATAAAAAGGCATGCCTTTCAAAACCGGTTATAAACCGAACATGGAGGGCCCCGAGCTGAGCGAGCGATTCAATCCCCAAGCAGGCGGGCGCACGGGTAAAATCTTTAGTCCCTTGTATTGTCGAGTCTTCGATTTTGCTTATTGAATCAACGAGGATAAAACCGTCCAGGCCGGTATTTATTTTTATTTTATCCATTTTTTGATCACCAGGGCGCTGTTTTGTCCTCCGAAACCGAAGTTTTCCATCATCATCGTGCCGGGACAGGCATCTGTGGTTGTCTGAACAAAGTTAATTTTTTCATGACACGGTTCCTTGAGGTTTCTTATGGCCGGCAGATAATTATTCTTCAGGCAGGTCAGACAGATTGCCAGTTCCACCGCGCCGCAGGCGGACGCTATATGCCCGATCCATGATTTCATGGCGATAACCCAAGGCTTGTGTTCACCATAGATGCGATCAATCAGGGATGCCTCCATGGCATCGTTGAGAGGGGTGCCTGTTCCATGGGCGGAAATGGCATCAATTTGGTCCGGTAACAGACCGGCCTCTTTGAGGGCTGCCCTTATTGCTTTTTCTCCCCATTTACCATCCGGGTCGGGTGCGGTCATATTATAGCCGTCTATTGAGTTCCCGAAACCGCAGACTTCACCATAAATTTTTGCCTTCCGGCTTTGAGCATGTTCCAGCGATTCCAGGAGGAAAAAGGCGCCGCCTTCGCCGGGAACAAATCCTTGTCTCTGTTTATCAAAAGGGGCGTATGCTTTTTCAGGATCGCCGTCTCCCATAAACAGGGCCCGGGCTTTTTTATAGGCCAGGATTCCTCCGTGACTGAGCCGTGAATCTCCGCCGCCGGCAAACGCCAGATCCAGGTAACCGGTTTTGATCTTCCGAAAGGCTTCCCCAACGGCCTGCAGGGAAGCGGAACAGGCCGTGCCGATGGTGGCATTCTCTCCATGAATTCCCGCAAGCCTGGCTATGGCAGAGGCTGCCGTATTCGGCAGGAATTTTAAGATCCAGAGGGCCGCCAGTCCTGTTTCATACATTTTACCGTCCCTGATCCGGGCAAATTCTCCGCTGATATTCAGGTTGGGACCGGTTCCGACAAAAAGGCCTGCCTGTGTGAGTGTTTCTTTATCAAGTCCCGACTCTTTTACGGCCCCCATGGCAGATGCCGCAGCAAACCCGGCGCCGCGGTTCAGATAGCGGGCATCTTTAAAACGTCCCGATGACCTCATGATCAACAGGGGATCTCTCAAAGCAGACGTTTTCCTTTTTTAAATTATCGATAATCTGCTCCGGTGTAAAACCCAAAGGGGAGACAACGCCGATGGAAGTGATAACGACTCTTCTTTGCATTGATAGTATAGGAATTCCTATTTTTTACTTAATAATTTTGGGTTATTAAGATTGGTTCTTTTTTCAAAATGATAAAGGAAATTTCAAATCACAAATCCCAAATAACAAATAAATTCCAATGAACAAAATTCAAAATTCCAAAGAAATAACCAAAGATATTTGAGATTTTGTGGAGTTTGGATATTGTATTTTGAAGTTTATTTGAGATTTGGTGCTTGAGATTTGTGATTTTAACTTGTTTCCTCCCTCCATGCCACGTAACCGGCCAGGTCCTTGACCTTGAGGACCGGCCCGCCTTGAAGATCGTCAAGGATTTGAGTCATTCTGTCTTTTGTTAAAAACGGAAAATTTTCCAAAAGATACGCTACTTCATCTGCTTGTTTCTCTTTTGCTTCGGTTAAATAAGGTCTTAAATTTCTAAGAAAGATTTCATCATCGTTTATTTTGATATTAAAAGCGGAATTGAGCGCTACCGCAAGCTCTAAAAGATCAATGGATTCGGCGTTCATGTCCCGGATCAGATAGGTTTCCGGCGCAATCTCTTCCTCATCAATATCAAGAATTTCGGCAAGGATCTCTTTTGTTTTTTTTAAAATGTCCATTTTACACCTCTTCGTCTTTTTTATTTTCCGGCTGTCAGCCCGCCGTCCATGGCAATTTCCACCGCGTTAAAACCAGCGGCGCTTTTGGAAAGAAAAAAAAGGACGGTATCCGTTACCTCTTGTGCGGTAATGGCTTTTCTTGTCGGTACCCGTCTTAAAACCTCTTTTTCCCGGCCCTGCATATATGCTTTCCCCCGGCCGGTGTCGATATAACCGGGACGGAGGGTTACCGTCGTGATTCCCCGGCTCCCCAACTCCAGGCCTAAGTTTTTGTAAAGCGCTTCGGACGCCAGTTTGGCTGCTGCATAAAATCCCTGGCCGGGATTGGGTTTTGCTGCTGCTGATGAGGAGATAAAGACCAGCCGTCCCTTTTTCTTTTTCAGCATGGCCCGTCCTGCTTTTTTCAGGATTTTGGCACGAAAGGAGATGTTTTGTTCAAAATATCGGGAAATATCGTCTGGGTTTGCAGAAGCAATGAGACCTTCAATGTCCCCCTGGGCAAAGTCGACCATAAAATCCAGATCATCTTTAATTTTGCAAAACAAGGCGTCGAGTGAAGCAATGTCTGCAAAGTCAAGGTAAACCGTCTCGTATTTTCCTGCAAAAGAACTTAAAATGTTGGATATCTTTTTATGATCATTTTCATCCCTGTACGTCAGGATGGGCAAGAGATTCACCTTGATCATGGATTCGGCCAGATAAAGGGCAAGATCACAACTTCCCCCTAAAATCAGGGCACGGCTGCCGGAAAATTCGAGTTTCATATTTTCAAAGTCCCTGTTACAACAGTTCTGTCGTTCCGGTACAGCTCACATCTTAAACCGTCGGATGATACTTGAATATTGAAGGGATATTCACCCGGAAAGATGAAGTGTTTGAATCTGAAATTCTCTATGGCGCATCGCTTTCCTGCAAACCCCATTTTTTTACCTGCCTCCATAAATGCATGGACGATAAAGCTGCCGGGCACCACCGGATTTCCCGGAAAATGGTCTGCATAAATCTTGTCTGTGGGGTCAAAGGAAAAGATGCCGTTCATGATTGCGTAACGACCCGGATCGATTCGTAGGTAATTTCACAAAGTTTGCTGATCTCTTCCATTGAAACGGCAAGGGGCGGCATCAGAATAATGACGTTTCCCAGCGGGCGTATGATAAGACCGTGTTTTCTGGCCTCCACGATTACCCTGTGGCCGATTTTATCCTTTGGCGGAAACGGCGCTTTTGAGTTTTTGTCCGCAACCAGTTCAATGCCGACCATGATTCCCCGTTGACGCACTTCCCCAACGTGGGGCAGGGCGATAAAGGCTTTGAGTTCGTTGGTAAGGTGTTCGATTTTGGGTTGAAGCTTCTCGATGACACGTTCTTCTTCAAAAATTTCCATATTGGCGATAGCCGCAGCGCAGGCAAGGGGATTTCCCGTATAGGTGTGTCCGTGGAAAAATGTCTTGAAATCCTCGTATTTTCCTAAAAATCCCTGATAAATTTCTTCAGTGGTCAGGGTGGCGGCCAAGGGGAGATACCCGCCGGAGATGCCTTTGGC
>JAFDHS010000099.1 GCA_019308655.1 Deltaproteobacteria bacterium | reverse complement strand
TGATAAAGTATATAAAATTGGCAAACATTGGATTTTAGCCGTAGGTTTGAAACGATATGACTATGTTTTAAAAAATCTCTCCTTTTCACTGTAAATACATCCGCAGTACTGCTGGCGATACATTTCAAGACGTTTTGATTCTTCGATCCCCTCTTTCCAACCTTCACGGAAATCATGATAATAAAATGGAACGCCCACGGATTTGCCGATTGATTCACCCATGGACCTTATCATGTCATGCTTTTGAAATTTACTGTACAACAGGGTCGTTGAAAAATAATTGAATTTGCCGCGTTTTGCGATCAGGGCAGTTGATCTGAGGCGTTCATGATAGCAAACAGAGCATCGCTTTGATTCTCTGAATATCATTTTTTGCAGAAAACCTTCCAGATCATAACCTTCCTGATAAATGACGGGCAGGTTAATGCTTTCGGCATAAGACCGAAGGGTCTCCTGCCGTTTCACACACTCGGTAAAGGGGTGAATGTTATGTCTGTAATAAAAACCCATTACATCCAACCCTTTGGTTTTAAGAACCTTAAGCGGGTATATCGCACATGGGCCGCAGCATATATGAAGCAGAATCTTCAATCTCTTTTCCCGAAAATTGCCGTTCCGATTCTCACTATTGTTGCACCTTCCTTTATGGCAGCTTCAAAATCACCGGTCATACCCATTGAAAGTTCATCCATAACGACATTGGGTATGGATTCTTTTTTTATGCTGTCGCCTAACTCACGAAGGGCTGAAAAATACGGCCTGACTTTTTCCGGATCATTGAAAAAAGGAGGCATGGTCATAAGGCCTTTGATAGAAAGGTTTTCAAGAAGGCTTACTTCCTTTATCAGGTTTCGTGCATCCGGAATGGAGACCCCTGATTTTGTCGGCTCCATACCCGTATTTACCTGAATAAGAATATTTTGGGTTTTATTTATTTTTTTTGCCTGTTTGTTCAATTCATGGGCCAGGTTAAGAGAATCCACCGAATGAATCAGATCAAAAAGCCTGACGGCATATTTTGCCTTGTTGGTCTGTAAATGGCCGATAAAATGCCACGTTACAGGGTGATCTGCCAGGATTTTAATTTTTTCACGGGCTTCCTGAATATAACTTTCACCAAGACGGGTAACACCTGCATGTATTGCTTGTTTGATTCTATCTGCAGATACGATTTTGCTGACAGCTAACAATTTGACCGTTTCAGGGTTCCGTCCGCAGGAAGCAGCCGCCTGTTTAATGCGCATGTTTATCGTTTTCAGGTTGTTTTCAACTTCCGAAATACCCGGTTGCATAACATTCATAAATTTTCGCCTTTAGGCCGTGAAACCCAAATGCTTTAGCTTTGGGTAGCTGACTACTTTTCAACTTTAAAGAATTCTTTCTTGATAATTTTTCGCGATTATTTATTTTGAATGGATATTACGCTCTCATTTATAAGATGTTCGATGACTTCACAGACAGGAAGTCCCACAACATTCGTGTAAGAACCGTTGATGCTTTTTACGAGGAAAGTGCCTAAACCCTGAATGGCATAGGCCCCTGCTTTATCAAAGGGCTCATTTGTATGGATGTACCACTCGATTTCTTCATCTGACAGTTTTTTAAAAAGGACTTCCGTGGTAATGGTTTCGGAAAAAAAATGTTTGCTGGCTTTGCAATATATGGAGTAACTTGTAAGTACCTTGTGAACTCTGCCGTTAAGGCGTTTTAACATGGATCGGGCTTCTTGCCTTGAACCTGGTTTACCCAGCATAGTGCCGTCTATCAGGACGATGGTATCGGCTCCAATAACCCAGCTTTCAGGGTGTTTTTTTGATACGTCATCCGCTTTGGCCTCAGACAAGGTTCTTACATATGTTTCAGGCGATGAAACAGGTATGGATGTTTCATCAACATTGCTTGGAATAACGGAAAATTTAAGCCCGGCCTGCTTAAGAAGATATGCTCTTCTGGGTGATGTTGAAGCAAGAATTAAAAACGGCTTGTTACATGATTTTTGCATAGTGTACGAATTATTATCAGATGAAATATGCTTTGACAAGCGTCAATGGCGTAAAAAAAAAGAAAGAGCGTTGCGTTTTTTACATTTTGTATGTTAAAAGTTTCATCTTTTTAAAAACGCTTTATGGCTTCACACGATAGAAAGGAAAGATAGATTATGACAGATATCCCTGACATCAAAGTAATACTATTTGATTTTGGCGGTGTTTTGGCTGAGGAAGGATTCAAGGGGGGTATTCTTGCTATTGCAGAGAAAAACAACCTGAACCCTGAAGAGTTGATTAAGACCGCTTTTGATATGGTCTATGAACTCGGATTCACTTCCGGGAGGGTTAAAGAAGATGCTTTTTGGGCCGCCCTGCGCTTAGAGACCGGTATCCGAGGAACAAACGAGGAACTGAAAGATGAGATTTTGTCTCGTTTTGTCTTACGTCCGTGGATGCTGGAAATTGCATCTGAATTGAAAGAAAAAGGCTTTAAAATAGGCATCTTAAGTGATCAGACCCACTGGCTTGATGAATTGAACGGGCGGGACGATTTTTTTCATTTTTTTGATTATGTGTTCAATTCCTATCATTTGGGAGAGACAAAGAAAGACCCGGCTATTTTTGATTATGCACTTAAGAGCATGAATGTCATGCCGGAAAGTGTTTTATTTATTGACGACCATGTTCCTAATCTTAAGCGGGCGAGAACCAAGGGTATTCAAACCATGTTATATATGAACAAGGAGACGTTTTTCCAGAAATTACAAAGACATCTATCTTGATATAAGAGTTCGGATTCATCAGTTTTTAAACAGACTCTCAGGATTAAGAGATTAAAAAACCGCTATTATGAAACGATTTGAAGAGTTGTTTGCACAGTTGCAGCACAGGGCGGCAACCAGAGATCCCGGATCGGGCACTGTCAAGGAATTGGAGCAGGGCAAACACTTTATCGGCAAGAAGATTATTGAGGAAGCCGGTGAAGTATGGATGGCTGCCGAATATGAAGGTCGTGAGAGAACGGCCGAGGAAATTTCTCAACTTTTATATCACGTTCAGGTGATGATGCTTGCCTGTGATCTGAATCTGGAGGATATATATAAATATCTTTAATCTAAAGCATTCCTAAGACTTTTTTAAAACCTGTAACAAGGATTATTTTCATGTTGAAAATTGCTCTTCCTAATAAAGGGTCCCTTTCCGAAGATGCGGTTCAACTGGTTCGGGATGCCGGCTACAGCTGCCGGCGTTACGCACGGGAACTGATTGTCTGCGACAGGGAGAATGACGTGGAATTCGTTTTTTTGCGGCCGCGGGATATTGCAGTCTATGTAAGCAACGGAGTCCTGGATCTGGGGATGACAGGGCGTGATCTGGCTATGGATAGCGAGCCGGATGTTGTGGAACTGCTTTCGCTCGGCTTCGGCAAATCCGATTTTTATTATGCCGTTCCCAAAGAGAGTTCTTTGACGCCGGAGGCTTTTTCAGATCTTCGTATTGCCACATCTTATCCTGATCTGGTTTTAAGAGACCTGAAACGCCGGAATATTGAATCTGAAGTCATCCGTTTAGATGGGGCGGTTGAAATTTCTATTCGTCTGGGTGTGGCCGATGTGATTGCCGATGTTGTGCAGACCGGAAAAACAATGAAGCAGGCCGGTTTGAAGACGGTCGGTGAGTCGATTTTGAAATCCGAAGCGGTCCTGATCGCACGAAGCCATAAAATAACCGCAAATAATGGGGCAAAACTGTTTTTGGAACGGCTTCGGGGAATCGTGGTGGCCCGTAAATATGTCATCATCGAATATGATATTTCGGAGGAAATTTTAAAAGATGCATGTGAAATTACTCCTGGAATTGAATCTCCGACCATTGCCCCTCTAAGTAAAAAAGGGTGGGTAGCCGTGAAAGCCATGGGCAGGAAAAGGGACATTAACCGGATTATGGACGAATTGACCCGAATAAATGCCAAGGGAATAATCGTGACGGATATTCGGACCTGTAGAATATAGATAAACGTTTTATGGAGAAATAAATGAGAGAGATAGATAAACCCAAGGTCTACCTTGTAGCAAAAACCGCTTTAGTTACTGAAGGTCTCAATGCTTATCTTGCCGATATAGGCGCACCGGACTGGGGAATAGACCCTGATGTTTCAGACGGAGAGAATCTGATCGAAGCGGCGGGAAGAATGTGCTATCGCAGTTGGCAACCGTACGATCCGAACAAACCGGAAGCGACTAATCCGAATGTGGATCGGGTTCGCAAGGGCAACAAAGAATATATCGGCAATGTTCTGAAAAGCGGCCATGGGTCGATAATCGAGCATGTCAATTTGACATTTATCTGCCGTAACGTCTCAAGAGTCTTTACTCACGAACTGGTGAGACATCGGGCCGGTATGGCCTATAGTCAGGAGAGCCTGCGATATGTGAGATTGGATGATTTATCATTCTGGTTCCCCGAAGCTGCTTGTGACAACAGGCAGGCCAAACAAAAGTTCGAAGATGTGGTCCACTTTCTGGAAGGGTCGCAAAAAGAACTCGCAGAGATTTTTGACTTTGAAAACATCCATGACTTTGCAACTAAAAAACAGCTGACTTCCATGTTCAGGCGATTGGCACCCATCGGATTGGGAACCTCCATCATGGTGACGGGCAATCTGCGTGCCTGGCGGCATATTATTGCCATGAGAACTTCGGAACATGCTGAAGTTGCAAAATAGAATATCCCAACGTATTTCAGGATATGGAAGAAAACAAGGAGACTGGAGAATGGATATTCGAAAATGATAAGGTCTGAATTAAAAAAAGTGTGAAGTGACTAAAGTGATCTAAAGTGCCTAAAGTTGAGGCATTCTGTCAATTTTATATAAAAAGACGGAGCGAAGCGATTCATTAACTTTAGCTCACTTCAAACTTTAGATCACTTTAGCTCGCTTTTCCGGTTTATGTCGATCCCGTATTCATTGCTGTTGTTCTTTACCTGTTCCAGGATGAATGCCGTGCGGGTTGGAAGATACAAACTCAGTAAATGTCTTTTTCGACCGACGGATGTATCACAAATAGTCAGATGGGATTGATGGGGAATCAATCGGCCGTGTCCTCCATAATCAGGGTCATCGCTGCATAGAATCATCCGGTATTTCCCCGGCGGTGCTTCAAAAGTGTAGTGATTGTAGGAGCAGGTGGGATGGAAGTTGAAGACGAACAACAGGTCGGCCCGTTCAAATACGATGACCTTTTGGTCAGAGTTTTCAAACAGAAAATGAGGCCCTGAAAATTCCAGAAGCCTGAATTGTTTGGCCAGTTTGATGATATTACGGTCAAAACATGCAAGAAAACCATACTTAAGATCAGGATCATCCATCAGATGCCACTGGCGCCGTGCATGTTGGTATGACCAGGCATTGCCTTGTCTGGGAAAATCGATCCATTCAGGATGGCCGAACTCGTTTCCCATGAAGTTGAGATATCCGTTACCGGCCGTAGCCAAAGTGATTAGCCGAATGAGTTTGTGCAGGGCCATTGCTCTGTCCACAACGATGTTTTCGTCACATAGGCCCATGTGGTGATATATGGCCGAAGCGGCAAGGCGGAACATGATCGT
>JAFDHS010000098.1 GCA_019308655.1 Deltaproteobacteria bacterium | reverse complement strand
TGGATGAATGCCTTGAGATCCTCCGCCTTGGCCCTGGCCTTCTTGCTCTCGGTCTCCTTCTGACGGAAATGGAGCTGGCTGGCCTGATACCAGAAGTCATAGTTGCCGACATAGGCCTTGATTTTGCCATAATCGATATCCGCCATATGAGTGCAGACCTGGTTCAGGAAATGGCGGTCATGGGAGACGATGATCACTTCCAACCAGGTGATGGTCTTCAGGTCGAGCTGGTTGGTGGGCTCGTCCAGAAGCAGAATATCCGGGTTGCCGAACAGGGCCTGGGCCAGCAGCACCCGCACCTTATCGCTGCCGTCAAGCTCCTTCATCTTTTTATGACGCATCTCTTCCGGGATGCCGAGGCCGTTTAACAGCACCGCGGCCTCTGCCTCTGCCTCATAGCCGTTCATTTCACCGAACCTGGCTTCCAGTTCTCCGGAACGAATGCCGTCTTCCTCGGTAAAATCAGCCTTGGAATAGAGGGCCTCACGCTCGGCCATCACCTTGTAGAGCTTTTTGTGGCCCATAATCAAAGTATTGAAAGCGGTATGCTCGTCAAAGGCGAACTGGTCCTGGTTGAGCATCGCGATGCGCTGTCCCCGCCCCTTGGCAATCTCGCCCTGGTCAGGCTCAAGCTGACCTGCCAGGATTTTCAGAAAGGTGGATTTGCCGGCGCCGTTCGCCCCGATCAGGCCGTAACAGTTGCCAGGGGTGAACTTGATATTGACGTCTTGGAAGATGATCCTCTTGCCATAGGATAGAGCAACATTGGATGCGGTTATCATGGTTGTGTCCTCATAATAAAAGCCACAAGGAAATTCCCCGTGGCATAGAGTGTTCTCGGTTAGGAAAAGCAGGGCTTAAAGCTGTTAATCTTCCTGGGGAGAAAGGTTCTCTTTTTCCTCGGCAGGATTCTTCTGTTTCTCCAGCTTTTGCTGCTTTTTTTCTTCTTTCTTTTTTTTCTTTGCCAATTCTTTCTGGCGCTTTTTAAATGAATAGTTTGTTTTGGCCAAGACGTTGTCCTTATTAGTGCTTCATTAGTGCTTCGTGTTCGGCGTAAAAGACACTGCGGTAAAAAAAAAGACCCCGCAAAGTGCGGGGTCTTTACAATGGTCGATATCAGCTCTTACTGCTGGACAACATTTGCAGCAGCAGGACCTTTGGGGCCGTCAACAACATCGAAGGTCACCCGCACGCCTTCCTGCAGGGATTTGAAGCCCTGGGCCTGAATTGCGGAATGATGCACAAATACATCCTTGCCGCCATCCTGCTCGATAAAACCAAAACCCTTTGAATCGTTAAACCATTTAACTGTTCCTTCAGCCATATTGTACCACTCCTTTGTGCTTGGTCCCCATGCGGAACCACTATGTTATAAAGCCGAGGCATTATTTGACACTTCGACCGAAAGTCCGGGTATCCAGACAAAATAGGTTATCGTTGCACAGACTTGCGTATGCCAAAATCGAAGGAAGAAGCCCTGCTGCGCCGGCTTTTGCCACGAATGGCGGCCACGACCGGTTTCGTTCTTCTGGGCATTTGCCGTGAAAAACTTTCCCTTTTTTCTTCACGCACATCCTCTGCTGCCTCACAGGCAAAAGCAGGGGTCACCTCGCGGAGCATCTTTTTGCCGAGATTGCGCTCAATGAGAGAAATCATCTTGCTGTCCTCCCGGCTGACAAAACTAAAGGCCTGTCCGGTCCGTGCGGCGCGGCCTGTGCGCCCGGTGCGGTGGGTATATGTTTCGGCCGTGTTCGGCACATCATAGTTGATGACATGGGAAATCCCGAGCACATCAATGCCACGAGCCGCAATGTCTGTGGCGACCAGAATCTTGAAGGTGCCGTCCCGAAAGCCGTCCAGAGCCTGCTGCCGCTTTTGCTGGGAGAGATTGCCCTGCAGTGAGGCAGCGCTGTAGCCGGCCTTCTGCAGATGCAGGGCCAGGCTTTTTGCCTTGTGCTTGGTGCGGGTGAAAATGAGTGTGGTCGTCATTTCCCGCTCTTGAATGATGCTCTTGAGTAAAGAGGTTTTCTGTTCTTTGGCAACCTGAAAGAGGACATGGGAGATTGTCTGGACCGGCAGGGTGTGGTTGATTTGTACCGTTGCCGGGTTCTGCAGAATCTTTTCCGCCAGGAGGCGGATTTCCTTGGGCATGGTGGCGGAAAAAACCAGGGATTGACGTTCCTTGGGCAGCTGCCTGATAATCCGCCGGATGTCCGGGAGAAATCCCTTGTCAAACATGTGGTCTGCCTCATCAAGAACCAGCACCTCAACGGCGCTGAGGTTGATAGCCTTTTCATTGAGAAGGTCGAGCAGGCGGCCGGGACAAGCAACGACAATTTCCACACCGGCGCGGATTGTTCTGATCTGCGGCTGTTTGCCCACGCCGCCATAAATGACAACGCTGCGCAGGCCGGTCTCTTTCGCCATCCTGCCGATATTGTCATGGATCTGATCGACCAGCTCTCTGGTGGGAGCCACGATCAGGGCCCGCACTCTTTTGCGGGGGCCGTCGAGTAACCGCTGGAGAAGGGGCAGAACGAAGGCTGCCGTCTTGCCGGTACCGGTCTGCGCCAAGCCAAAGATGTCGCGGCCGGCAAGGATCGGGGGGATCGCCTCTTTCTGGATCGGGGTGGGGGCAGTATAGCCACAGGCATCAATGCCGGCGTTTACCTTCGGGTGAAACTTAAAATCTTTGAAACTCATTAATACTCCTATGTATTTCTTGGTGATCTACCAGGGCTTTTCCCTGGTTTCTCGATCTGCGGATTCATTAAGATCCACTGGTCATTCTTTTGTTTGTTTTATGAAATGGTTGGGCTGGTGATGCTGAGGGCGCCAAGGTCAGTTTCTGTCATGGTGTGATAAAGGTTTCCGATATAAAGTTTAATACTGTTTCTCCGGTTTAAATAATCAGCAGAAACTTCGACGGCAACGACCGATGCTTAGGAAACAACAAGGTTAACGAGGACAACCTGAAGGGGTAATTTGCTTCTACTTAATGAAATGTCAATTAATATAATACTCTTGTGCAGATTTTGCAATGAAATAAATAAATAAAAAGGGACAGCCACGTCAGGTTCCATTTCAGTCAGATCCCTTCCCACGCTTCCACCTCTCCGCTCACTTCGTTAAACATTGGATGATGGTTGATCTTCCTAACCTCTTTCATCTGCATATACAATTCAGGCGCTCTTTCTTTCAGTTTGTCTGATAGATGAGTGAATTCGTATGCCAATTGCCCGCTTGTGACCGGCATCTTTCCTTTGAATTCTTCATCTGCAATCTTGCTTCTGTCGAATTTGTAGCCCCTCTTGTCCGCCTCATCAGCTACATATCTTAAATAACCGGCAATGGCTCCAACAGAATTTGCTGTATTCTTAAACCGGGTTAATTGAGGATGATTCTTGTAGCCTTTGGTCTTACCTTGCAATACTTTTTGAGCTAAGAGACCTTCTCGCCAGAGCGCCACCAATCCAAATAACCTGGATGAATTGACCAAAGCCGCATATTGATCCCCCTCCGGCAAGTTAACGCTGCTAATTCAGCCGCACGGCTTTTTGCGTCGGCTGAATTAGCCTTGATAAGCTTGGTCGTCTGGCTGCCCCGTTAGGTGGAATTGAACGGATGCTTACGACGAATTGATTGAATCACGTCGTCGAACTGTTGAAGAAAACGTGATCGGTCACGCTTTTTTAGCGGTGGAGGTCCGCCCGTTATCTCTCCTGCGCCACGAAGTTCTGACAACAGGTCCCGAGTCGCGATGGCCTGACCGATGTTGTTTTCCGTAAACGGCTTTCCGGTTGGACCAATTACATGTGCGCCTTTCTTCAGGCAGCGGCTCGCAAGCGGAATGTCAGCGGTGACCACGATGTCGTGAGGTTGCACGTGTTCGACAATCCAATCATCGGCTGCGTCGAATTCGTCCTCTACAACTTCGAGTGCAATCCATCGTTCATTCGGAACTCGCATCCAAGAGTTGGTCACCAATGTGACATCAAGGCGATATCGGCTTGCGACACGGTACACCTCCTGTTTGACAGGGCACGCATCAGCATCTACAAAGATGTGCAGCAAATGAAGATCCTCACCATCACCCCAGATCTGGTCCGGGTGCCACCGAACGGTGAATTCAGTGGCCCCCGCAGGGGCGCCGTAGGCGTGGCAAAAAGCGCGAGCTTTTTGACAGTTCACTGCAATGGTTTATTATGTGATTGACGTTTGTTCGTAGTTGTTTTTCTTCATTGAACACCATAGGCATCAAGCCCTGACAGTCTTATCAGTCTCAAAACTCATTTGATTAAAGTGTTAAATCTTACCCTTTTTGGCTTTCTTCTCTTTTTTCTCATTGCGCTTTTCTTTCAACGTTTTTTCTGATTTTTTCTTAACTGTTTTTTGAGTATCTCTTCCTTTAGCCATGAATGCCCCCTTTGCTTTGGTTTTGGTTAGTTAATTTAGTTAGTTAGTTAAATATAATTATTGATTGTGTTTCCATCATACTTGGACTGCAAGTAATCATTAGACAGAGTTGTAAGGATCACATAACAATTATTATTGGGAAAAGGGGTCAAGTCTACTTTTGACCTTTAGTTATTTTCAGCCTGATCTTTTCGATCCTTTTCCGGAAATTTTGGTCCTTAACGATTTGTTTTTTCACTCTTTGACCGGCACTGCTGGTTGAGCTGAATCGCTTCAAACCAAATTCTCTGCCGATTGTCTCCAACGCATCGGCCCTTAGTTGCCTGACCAGATATTACGGGGAGCACTATACGGTTCACCGATTCATGTAACCCATAAAGTCTTATTCTCATACTATTTAAGAATAATACAGAAAATTTAAATTGCGACCTTTCACATGTTCCCCGTAATAAATCGCCACGTTTCTCGGCTCATTGGATACGCCGCGTTGGGATTTATCCAATACGGATTCATTTATCCTATAATGTCTGCAAACGGCGTCTTTTATTTGTTTTATATCCGGTGCCAAAACCGATGATGACGGAATCTCCTGATGGTCCTTTTGGAGATAAAATTGATCCCGGATCCGATTGATAAACGCATTACT
>JAFDHS010000097.1 GCA_019308655.1 Deltaproteobacteria bacterium | reverse complement strand
GGTCAAGGGCTTGGGCGTATCGGGGAGCTTGAAAAGAGTACGGATCTTTTTTCCTTTGCTTTGGAAATTAAAAAAAATCTGGGGCTTAAATCGGTTAAAGTTGCCGGTGAACCTGGGTTAAAGATAAAAAAAGTCGCTGTATGCTCGGGAAGCGGTTCCGGCATGATGGAATATTTTTTTTCTTCCGGAGCACAGGTTTATATAAGCGGGGATTTGAAATATCATGATGCAAGAGATGTGGAGGCCGTCAACCTCGGGCTAATTGATATCGGTCACTTTGAATCAGAGCGTCTGATCGTCGGGGTATTACAAAAACGGCTTCAAAAAGAGTTATCGGAATCAGGATTTACCATAAAAGTAGAGGCCTGCGGTCTTGAAAAAAATCCGTTTATAGTGTTATAAGTATCAGGTTTTAAGTCTTGTTTCACTTAAATGCTTTCCGACTGAAACATCTTAATCTTACAGCGGAACGAAAAGAATATGAAGAGTATCACAAAAGCGCAGATAGATAATCTTATAAAACTTCAAAAAATCGAAATGCAAGTCGGTCGGATAAACTCAATTTTAAATGATCTTCCCGAAAGGCTGGGTACTCTGGATACCCGACTCAAAGCGTTTGAGTCGACCATAAAAGAAAAAGAGGCCGATGCCTGTGAATTAAAGCAAAATTACCGATCAAAAGAATCCGATTTGCAGATGAACATGACCCGTATCGAAAAAAGCCAGGAAAATCTCAGGGCTGTTAAGACAAATAAAGAATATCGATTATTATTAAAAGAAATTGAAACGATAAAAAGGCGGAACTCTCAAATTGAAGATGAAATACTTCAATTTTTGGATCGTATGGATGAAGAAGAAAAAAATATTTCAGCGAGGACGGCTGAATATTTACAAATAAAAGAGCAGATAACTGCTGAAAAAGACGAAATAAAGCAAGAAGCCGAGCTGGAGAAGAAGAAACTTGTTGCTTTTGATGAGGAACTCAATACAATTTACGCGAAGATTGATGCCGGGTTGCTGAAAAAATACAATCTCATCCGTGATCGGGTAGCAGGCGCTGCAGTTGAACCTGCAAAGCATGGGGTATGCCAAGGCTGTCATATGAATATTCCTTCGCAGATGTATAGTAAACTCCAGGCTTCTAAAGGTTTGATGCTTTGTCCCCATTGCCAGAGGATCATATATTGGGAGGAAGAAGAAAAGGTTAAAGAGGAAGAGTAAAACGGTTAGAGCAGGCTGAACGATCGCTGGATCAATTTGATTGGTCCGGAGGAAAGTCCGAACACCGCAGGGCAGGGTGCTCCATAACGTGGAGTCGTGGCAACATGAAGGAAAGTGCAGCAGAAAGTATACCGCCACGTAAAATAATTTTACGTGGTAAGGGTGAAAAGGTGCGGTAAGAGCGCACCAGTTCTCCGGGTGACCGGGGAAGCTTGGTAAACCCCACCCGGTGCAAGACCAAATAGAGGAACGATTGAGGATTGCCCGTCCAAGTTCCCGGGTAGGTCGCAAGAGGTGTCCGGCAACCGGCACCCTTAGATGAATGATCGTTATCCGGTCCGGGGTAACCTGTATCGGACACAAAATTCGGCTTATGGGCTGCTCTGACCGTTTTTTTATTTTTATTTTATTTATGAGATGAACAAAAATGCTACAGATTGAAGAGCTTAAAGTAGAAGTAAGCGGTAAAACAATACTGAAAAATATAAATATGGAGATTCCAAAAGGGGAGACCCATATACTTTTCGGCCCCAATGGATCCGGCAAGACCAGTTTGATGATGACCATAATGGGTTTTTCCGGTTATAAGGTGACCCATGGTAAGATTACATTTAAAGGTGAAGATATTACCCATATGCCTATTAATGAGCGTGCTCTTCTTGGCATAGGCGTTTCTTTCCAAAGGCCGCCGACGATTAACGGTTTGACAACAAGAAATATCGTTGAACTTTGCGCCCGGAATCGATCGGTTGATGTCGAGGAACTGGCAAAGCAGCTTAATTTTTCCAATTTTCTTGACAGGGATGTGAATCACAATTTTTCAGGGGGGGAAATAAAGCGATCCGAAATGCTGCAGTTGACCGCTCAACAGCCCGACCTTGTCCTTTTAGATGAGCCTGAATCAGGTGTTGATCTTGAAAATATCGTCGTTTTAGGTGAGAGTATAAATTATCTTCTGCACCGGGGAATTAAATGTCCCAAGGGGAAACCTCACAAAGAAATAATTCAGCAGAAGATAAAATCAGCCCTTGTCATTACTCATACCGGACATATTCTTGACTATATAACAGCTGATAAAGGTCAGGTGCTCTATAATGGCGTTTTGTGCTATTCAAGAAATGCAAGGGAGATTCTAAAATGGATAAGAGAGTATGGTTATGAGGAGTGTATCAGATGCGCAAAATAGATAATGCTATGGATGTCAGCCTTGAAAAATACGACGATACTGCCGAAGAGCATTCATATGTTGAAAAATTAACGCAAATCAATCCAACCGATACGGATCAGTTTTTAAATGTAGGCGTTGATACGCATGAAGAGTATCGCTCAGGAACCTTTATACAAAAAGACAATTCCGTTATACACAGCAAGACCCTGCAGGATGGGGTTGAAGTTATGAGCATATCCCGGGCCCAGGAAAAACACCCATGGCTTGATGAATATATATGGAAAAGCGTATCTCCTGAAACCGATAAGTTTACCGCCATGGCGAATGAAAAACCTCGTGAAGGATATTTTATCCGGTCCCTTCCCGGTGTCAAGGTGGAGCATCCGGTACAGTCCTGTCTTTATATAGAAAAAGAGGGTTTTGCTCAAAATGTTCATAATATCGTGATTGCAGAAGAAAATTCCGAGATTCATATTATTACCGGATGCGCAACAGCTCCTCATCTTATGTCCGGTTTGCATGTGGGCGTTTCCGAATTTTATGTTAAAAAAGGTGCGAAGCTTACTTTTACCATGATTCATGACTGGGGAGATAAGATCAATGTTCGCCCCCGAACGGTTACCCATGTGGAAGAGGGCGGGGTCATCGTTTCCAATTACATATCCCTGAAACCGGTAGGATCGCTTCAGATGAACCCCATAACATATCTTGACGGGAAAGGTGCTGTGGCACGTTTCAACAGTGTCCTTGTTGCGGGTGAGGGGAGTCATATGG
Source organism: Deltaproteobacteria bacterium (assembly GCA_019308655.1). Taxonomy (GTDB): domain Bacteria; phylum Desulfobacterota; class Desulfobacteria; order Desulfobacterales; family JAFDHS01; genus JAFDHS01. The sequence goes on along the minus strand of JAFDHS010000097.1, from coordinate 5,609 downwards.
ATGTCGGATCAACCATTTTGTTGAATCAGCCGAATACGCGTGCGGAGATTATATCCCGGGCAATTGTATCCGGCGGAACGATAATTGCCAGGGGAAATATGGTCGGGAAGGTTGCCGATATAAAAGCCCATCTCGAGTGTAAGGGTCTGGTATTAAAAGACGGGCTCATGCAGGCCGTACCCGAACTTCAAGGACATGTTCCAGGTGTTGATATGTCTCATGAGGCGGCCGTAGGAAAAATTGATAAGCGGGAAATTGAGTATCTCATGGCAAGAGGCTTGAATGAAGAAGAGGCGATATCAACTATTGTACGGGGCTTTTTAAACGTGCAGATCGAAGGGTTGCCTGTCAATATAGCAAAAAAATTGGACAAGGCTATTTCTGAAACCGAAAAGGATATGATGTAGGCGATAAAATTGCAAAACAACGTCTGTGACATTTCATTTGCTGAAAAGGCCAGGATATATTCCAGCGATTATCTAAAGTGCTGTGTATACATTTCAAGTTATGATTCATTGCAATATATCTTTACCAAAAAACTGCATTCGCAAATGATAGCCAGTTCCCATCTTCTTGAAGATTTTCTTGATTTTCATGGTGCCAAGAACAGCAAAAACTGGTATTTTTACAGAGAACTTTCAGCGGCGGTCAGACATTTGAGCCTTGCATGTTATGCACAAAGGCATATTTTAAACCGTCTTGAATTCTATGATCTTGGTGATGTAGAGAAATTTGCAAATCAAGGAAAGAATACCCTTGATTTTTTGACAGGAACCCTCAGCCAAATGGTACCTGTCATACTTGACGAGGCCCGTCGCCTTAACATACCCATACCTGAAGAAAAATATTCCCTTTCAGATTATCCCGGCGTTTTGACCGGTGAGATGCTTGATTATGATATTGATGATGTGAATACGGATCAGCAGAAAGAGCATATTGTTAAGATTGCCAGTGAATTTTTGAATATTGCCAAAATCTTTGAGCCGTTCGGATTTTATGAACCACTGGATCAAGAAGGTATAATGGAGATGGTTCCTGCCAAAGTCAACGAGGTTGAGATAAGACGATTTGAGATGCTTGTTCACAATCTTCAGTCTTCTTTTGATTCATATGTCATACACGGCGGCTACAGGTTCGGCAACAGAAAGCTCAAACAGCTGCGTGGTGTATTTTCAGTTGTATTTCACCTCTTGCAAATCATAGGGCGACTGCTTCATTTCTATGAACGCCATCTTCACAATGTGGGATACAAAAATATTTACAAAAAGGTTGGGGAGCGTCTTGCCGGCCTGGTTGATCCTGAAATTCTCCTTGATTGTACCATTAATTACGGGCTTTACTATGTCTGCAGATTTCTTGCAAACGGCAGAGATCTTGCACGGCAAATATTGAATGAGAATATTGAGCGTTCTTTCATTACGGTGGGCATTCCTGTAAAACTTGGTTTTCACAGCAGGCCCAGCCTTTTGGTTGCCAAAATCGTACAACACTACGGCGGACAGGTTGAACTGTGCGTAGGAGATGCAAAGTTTGATGCAAGCAGTGTTCTCGATATACAGTGGGCAGGCGGAAAGATCCAGAAGGAGAATATCACTCTATCACTCAGGTTATTTTTCAAGGCGACGTTCGTGCCTTAAAAGACATTGAAGTCCTTGCCGGGGTCAACTACGGTGAAGATACGATGGGCAAAGGTATTCCACTTCCCAAGGAATTGAAATACTTAAGATAAAACGAAGTGAGCTAAAGTGATCTAAAGTTTGAAGTGAGCTAAAGTTAATGAGTCGCTTCGCTCCGTCTTTTTATATATAAAATAGATAGGATTCCTCAACTTTAGGCACTTTAGATCATTTTAGGCACTTCACACTTTTTAATACTTATAAAATATGGTTTTATAAAATATGGTTTCTGCTATTATTGTTGCCGGCGGTAAAGGGACCAGAATGAAAGGTTCCGTTTGCAAACAATACCTTTTGCTTGGGGATCGTCCTCTTCTGAGCCATACATTGGCAGCCTTTGATGCATGCCGTTTCATAGATAAAATTTTTCTGGTAATTCCTGAAGAAGATTTTGAATTTTGTCGTAAAAATATAATTTTCCCTGTTGCATGGCAAAAAAAGCTTACGCTGGTGTCAGGAGGCATTGAGCGACAGGATTCCGTAAATAATGGGCTTTTGGCTGTTGGTGATACCGTTGAAAGTTCCACCGACTCTATCGCTGTTATCCATGATGGTGTGAGGCCCTTTGTCCGATCGGACCAAATAGAGGCGTGTATCGATGGTGCAAGACAATTCGGTGCCTGTATACTTGGCATTCCTGCTTTTGATACCTTAAAAAAGGTAAATGACGCTGGGTTTATCAAGGAAACCATTAAAAGAGATGCCGTATGGCTTGCACAGACCCCCCAGGCTTTTCAATATTCTCTGATTAAAACCGCTCATGAGAATGCAAAACAAAATGGATACTCAGGTACGGACGATGCATCTTTGGTGGAATATCTCGGTAAAAACGTGAAGGTAATCGCTGGAGGCAGATGCAATATCAAAATTACAACCCGGGAAGATTTGCTGCTTGCAAAGGCTATTTTACCTTCCTTTACCCAAAATTGAAAAACCGGGTCATTTCCCCTAATTCCAAGATACTCCTTTCCCATAGTTATTTATTATACCCGTAAGCCGTTAGATCTCAGCAATTCGGATTTTGATATTTTGCAGGATGGATTTGGCTATTGCCCAACCCGGCTTACGTGATATGCATTTACCAAAACCAGAATAGCTGATTATACCATAAAATAGTTGTTAGTCTTGCCATTTATAATATATTGTGGCATGAGAAATTACCGTTTGGACAAGTGTTTGATATCAAGTTTTATTAATCAGGCAGATACATAATTTTGCATAGAGGTGGAGAAAGATAATGGCTGAGAAATACGATCCAAATGCCGTTGAATCGAAGTGGCAAGCCTTTTGGGAGAAGTCAAAACTGTTTAAAGTTAAGGAAGACCCTGAAAAAGAAAAATATTATCTTCTTGAAATGTTTCCCTATCCATCCGGCAAAATACACATGGGTCATGTAAGAAATTATACAATAGGCGATGTCATTGCAAGATACAAAAGAATGCGGGGTTTCAACGTTCTTCATCCCATGGGCTGGGATGCATTTGGAATGCCGGCAGAGAATGCCGCCATTGCAAACAAAACTCATCCGGCCGGATGGACATATGAAAATATTGATACCATGCGCTTACAACTCAAGCGTTTGGGGTTTAGCTACGACTGGGAGAGGGAGATCGCAACCTGCACCCCTGAATATTATCGTTGGGAGCAATGGCTCTTTGTCAAGATGTATGAGAAGGGGATGGCATACCGCAAGGAATCCTTTGTAAACTGGTGTGATAACTGTCAAACCGTTCTCGCTAATGAGCAGGTAGAATCCGGCATGTGTTGGAGATGCAGCAGTCAGGTTCGCCAGAAAAAGCTATGGCAGTGGTTTTTCCGAATAACCGATTATGCTGAAGATTTGCTTGTATATTGCGACAAGCTTCCCGGGTGGCCGGAAAAAGTCACCACTATGCAAAAAAACTGGATAGGAAAAAGTATAGGGGCCGAGATCCGATTCCCCGTTGATAATTCAAAAGAATCCATAGCTGTTTTTACAACACGCCAGGATACGGTTTTCGGGGCTACATTCATGTGCCTTGCCCCGGAGCATCCTTTGGTGATCAGTCTATCAAAGGGGACGCCTCGGGAAAAGGACGTTCTTGAGTTTGTTGAGCGCATGTCCGGTCAGGACCGCTCGAGTCGCACCCTGGAAAATTATGAAAAAGAAGGTGTTTTTACCGGCATGTACTGTATTAATCCGTTGAGTGGCAGACGGATGCCCATCTATACTGCTAATTTCGCCCTCATGGAGTATGGTACCGGCGCTGTTATGTCTGTGCCCGCACACGACCAGCGTGATTTCGATTTTGCCCAAAAGTATGGCCTGGATAAGGTCCTTGTGGTGAAGCCTTATGACAAGGAACTGGATTCAAACTCCATGACCGAGGCGTATACGGGTGAAGGTGTTTTGGTGAATTCCGGTCGGTTTGACGGTCTTGAAAACCGCAAGGCACTTGACGAGATAGCGGAATATCTTGAAGAAAAGAACATAGGCAAGAAAACGGTCAGCTTCAGGTTAAGAGATTGGGGAATTTCAAGACAGCGATACTGGGGAACACCTATCCCTATGATTCATTGCAAAAAATGCGGTATGGTTCCTGTTCCGGAAAAGGACCTTCCCGTCATACTCCCGGAGGATGCAGCTCTCCTCGAAGGAGGCGGATCTCCCCTTTCAACCCTTGATTCCTTTACAAGGACGGTTTGTCCGAAGTGCGGCAGTGCCGACGCAAAAAGAGATACGGATACCATGGACACTTTTGTGGAATCTTCCTGGTATTTTATGCGTTACTGCAGCCCGCATTTTGAGGACGGCATCTTTGACAAAAACAAGGTGAACTACTGGATGCCTGTTGATCAGTATATCGGTGGTGTGGAACATGCTATTTTACATCTTCTCTATTCCAGATATTTTACACGAGTACTGAAAGACCTGGGACTTGTCGAGTTCAAAGAACCCTTTGACAGACTTTTGACTCAGGGAATGGTTTGCAAGGAGATCGTTACCTGTCCCCGGCATGGTTTTTTATTTCCCGAAGAGGTGGAGGAAACCGGCGCCGATTCCGTTTGCAAAAAATGCGGCAGCCAAGTTGTTGTGGGCCGTGTTGAAAAGATGTCCAAATCTAAAAAGAACGTGATTGACCCGAATATTCTGCTTGAGCAATATGGTGCGGATACCACGAGACTTTTTTGTTTGTTTGCGGCGCCGCCTGAAAAGAGTTTGGAATGGAGTGATCAGGGGGTTGAAGGGGGGTATCGTTTTTTGAATCGCATATGGCGTTTTACATGGAGTTGTATGGATTCGATTAAGGATGTTGAACCCTTTGAAGGTAGTCCCGGTGAGCTTGAAGGTAATGTCAGAGAGTTATATGTAAAGATCCATCAGACTATCAAAAAGGTTTCAAGCGATATAGAAGAAAGGTTCCATTTCAATACTGCAATAAGTGCGGTTATGGAACTGGTAAACGCTATGTATGCCATAGATCTCAAAGAAAAAATAGATCCGGCTAAGGCAGGTGTTTTAAAGTTCGCCGTACAATCTGTTGTCTTGCTTTTGTCACCGATCGTTCCGCATTTTGCCGAAGAGCTTTGGAAGGCTTTGGGGAATGAAACCGGAATCCTTCTGACATCGTGGCCGTCATACCGTGAAGATGCACCCGTGAAGATGCACTCGAATCTGATGACCTTTTGATTGTTGTTCAGGTAAACGGCAAACTCAGAGGCAGGTTCACGATAAGTGCGGATGCGGATGATGATGCCATAAAAGAGGCTGCCCTTTCTAATGAATATGCTGAAAAATTTATAAAGGACAAACCCATTAAAAAAGTTATCGTTGTTAAAAAAAAGCTGGTAAATATCGTCGTATAGAAAGGGGACCTCATTAAAATAAAAAAAAATATCCGGATGGTTCTTTTTGTCGGGATTTTTCTTTCAGCCTGTGGCTACCATTTTGAA
>JAFDHS010000096.1 GCA_019308655.1 Deltaproteobacteria bacterium | reverse complement strand
TTTGAATACACATAACTGCCTTCAAGAACCATAATGATCCCTTCAGTGGCAGCCTCTACAAGCGCTTTATACTTTTCATTGGATTCAAATAATTTTTCTTCTTTTTCCCTTCTTTCCTTTTCAATCTTTAAACTTTGCTGTGTGATATACAAAAGAAGAAACGCAATAATCACGGTAATGGCAATGGATGTCTTGACCAGCCTGCTCGTCGTTAATGCGATCTCTTGTTTAACGTCTTCAATATATATCCCCGTTCCAACGATCCAGCCCCAAGGCTTAAATCCTTTAACATAAGAAAGCTTGGGCACTATTTTAGCGGGGTCGTCTTTCCATTGCCACATATATGTGGCATACCCACTTCCGCTTGTTTTTACGGTATTTACAAATTCTACAAAGAGGTTTTTCCCGGATAAATCCTTAAAACCGGTTAAGTCTTTGTCATTAAGATCCGGAAGATAAGGATGCATAAGCATCCTGGGATGCATATCGGAAATCCAGAAATAATCCTTTACTTCTTCACCGTAACGCAAATACTGGATGTAAAAAACAGCTCTTGCCTGGGCTTCCCCACGAGTCAATACCCCCTTTTTTTCCTGCTCTTCAAATTTGGCAATGATGCTCCAGGCGGAATTTGTTAATTCTCTGATCATCTCCCTTTTGCACTCGATCATATTTTTTTCAAGTGTGGGAATGATAATGAGAAAAATAGATACAACAAACAAAATAATAGCCAATACTGTCGGCAAAATAATTCTTACAAAAAATGCTCTCCAGTTTTGACTTTTTGTTTTTGGTATCATTGGAAAGAATCCTTATTTGAAATAAAAAAGACTATAGAGTCCCTTTTTTGAAAAAAACTCCGGATGAATATTATCAGGGTCAGATAAGAAACGTGTATTTTTTCAACAGATCGAGGAAATCAGATGATCGTGTTTAAGAGTCTGTTTAAAAAACAGGTGATCGAAGCGGAGCTGATTCTTCAATTTTTAAATAGGCTCCTAAACACAATCGGACAAAAGGAGTGGTTCTGCAAAACTCTCATTATGATTTTATTGGTATAAAACACAACATCATCATTATGGAGATGAAAATTCATTTTGTGACAAAAGGCTCTTTACGAGACCATCAATTCTAAATTGGGGATTACGGCTTTTTTCTATTTTTTAATTCCGCCCTCTGCGAGGAAGGTATAGTGAGTTCATCGTCAACAACATTACTTAAAAAGGATTCCGGCGACAACAGCGCTTGTTTTGAGACATAAAAACGGTCGCTTCCTGTTTTTTCCCGAATCAACTTAAAGCCGTGTTCAAAATCCTTGGATATCCTTTTACATACGGTCTGGAAATCGGACGAAGAATTTATAAGCTGTTCGGCAATATAATCAAGAGCATCTTCTTCCAGCAGGATTTTAATATCATGTTTATTATAAAAATAGACTTCGACCTTTTGGGTTTCATCATAATATAATTTGATCTTTTTTATGGCATTCTGGATATCCGTTATATGCTGGGAGTAATAGGTCGCCACACAATCAGCCCTGAACGGGGTCAGATTCAGATTGAATTTTTCACAAAGGCCCTTACCGTTTGAAAGCAGATATTCCTTAATAAATTCTTTCTCTTTGGTTACTATTTCTTCAAAGCTTTCAGCCCATTTTTTGGCGTCGGGTTTTGCCAGAAATTCATCGAGTGCTTTTTGGGGATTCTCGATGATAAAGGCAGTTACGGGAAATTGTTTAATATTCGTGGATGGCAGTTTTTTTTCAAATGGAAGCAGAGCGGTTTCTATGGCACTGACCAGCCCCCTTGCACCGGTATTCTCCTCAAAGGCGGATTTTGATAAAATATTCAGCGCACTATCATCAAACCGTATATTGATGCCATATGCGCCGAAATCGAGTTTTTTCCCAAGGATGACCGGATTGTTGGGATTTTTCAAAATTTGGAAAAAGTCGTCTTCGGTCAATCTCTCGAAAATAGCTTTTACGGGAAGACGACCGATAAATTCCGATTCAAAACCGAAATTTACGAGATCTTCTGTTTTTACATTCTTTAAAATATTGAATTGTTCTTTAGGACTGAGGCCTTGAGACCCAAAACCGATTGTCTTATCCGACATACGTTTTTTTATAATCCGATGCAAATCACTGAAGGCACCGCTCATTATAAAAAGAATTTTTTGGGTACTGACGGTTCTTGTATCACGTTCACCGGTTTTACGGAATCGTTCAAGCTCCTGCATCATTGCAATCTGATCATGAGGTGCCCTTAATTCAACATCGGTTTCCTCCATCGGTTTCAGCAGGGCCCGCTGAACCCCTGTTCGAGAGATGTCACCCCCGGACATATTACCGCCTGATGCAATTTTATCAATTTCATCTATATATACAATACCGTATTCGGCGAGTTCAAGATCATCACCGGCCTCTGCAACCAGACTCCTGACCAGGTCTTCTACATCTCCTCCGACATAACCTGTTTCACTGAATTTTGTAGCATCCCCTTTAACAAAGGGCACACCGATTTTATTTGCGATCAGTTTGACCATGTAGGTTTTGCCGACACCCGTAGGACCAATCATGAGGACATTATTCTTGATACCGCCGACCATCTCGGGGTTATCCTCAGGAGAATCTTCATAGCATTTTATGCGGTTAAAATGCGTACATATTTTTGTAGCCAGAATCGCCTTGGCACTCTCCTGCTTTATAATATAACGGTCAAGATAAGAGATAAGCTCTTCTGGTTTTGAATCAAAAGCAATCTTATTCTTTTTTTCCGGAACCTCTTCTTTTTTATCGGCAGTCTTTTCCTGAGGTACGATTTTTGGGGAGACAAGCTTTACATTGTTTCCAAACTTATTTTTCAGAAACTCGCTTATCTCTTTTTCAAGCTCTTTGGGATTCGGAATTTTTTCGTTATATTCATTCATAATTTTTAAGTACAATCAAATATGGGAGAAAATCAAGTAAATCGCTATAAGTTTGGTTTTAGCGACCCATGTCACGTGCCTAATATTACAATAGATTGGTTAGTATTTCATTAAAATTTTGATTATGATATATAACATACAGTTTAATAAATTTGAACGATTCTTTCTTTTTTCGCTATTTTTTAGTTAAAAACCCGGAAAAAATTCTTAGAGCCCGCTTAAGAAAATAAAGCCCAAAGAATGAAACTAAATTATATTATCTATTTTTTTTATCCTTATTTCAATTGAAAAATATGCTGAATATACTGGAATGTACTCCCATTGCCCAATTTGCCATCGGCATGGATCATAAAATTACTCACTGGAACAGGGCATGTAAACTACTGACCGGCCTGTCCGCTGCCGAAATGCTTGGAACGGATCGCCAGTGGGAACCGTTTTATGACAAGAAACGTATCGTTTTGGCTGACCTTATTATTGAAAATGATTTCAATCAATTTTTACAGATCTATGAGGGCAAGAGCGCTGCCAAATCCAAGATCGTTCCCAATGCCTGGGAAGCAACGGATTTTTTCCCCAATATGGGCGGCAAACAGCGACACATCTACTTTTTGGCAGCCCCGATCTTTGATAACAAGGGAAATATTTCAGGCGCCGTAACAACATTACAGGACATCACCGAACAAAAGCGTTTGGAGATGGCTATCAAAAAGGAATCGGAACTGCTTCATCAGGAGAATCTGACACTGAAATCCTCGATTAAGGAGCGGTTCAAGTTCAACAATATCATCGGTAAAAGTCAGGCGATGCAGAATGTCTATGAGATGATATTAAAAACGGCCGCTACAAATGTTAATGCAATTATTTACGGAGAATCCGGTACGGGAAAAGAGCTGGTTGCCAGGGCCATACACGATGTAAGCGGCCGCCATAACAAAAAGTTTCTACCTGTTAACTGTGCTGCAATTCCCGAGACCCTTATCGAAAATGAATTTTTTGGACATAAGAAAGGAGCGTTTACCGGGGCCGATACTGATAAGGAGGGCTATTTTGATAAGGCCAGGGGAGGTACACTTTTCCTTGACGAAGTGGGAGAACTGGATCTGAACATACAGGCAAAGCTGTTGAGAACAATTGAAGGCGGCGGATACTCACCCGTGGGCAGCACTAAAGTCAAAAAATCTGATGTGCGTATCATCGCCGCCACCAACAGAGACCTTGAAGAGCAGGTAAAAAAAGGTTTGATGCGCAAGGATTTTTTTTACAGAATTCACATCATTCCTATCCATCTGCCGCCCTTAAGAGACCGCAAGGGAGATATCCCTTTGATAGCGGATTATTTTTTGCAAACCCATGACAAGGATAAAAAACTGTACCCTGTTCCCGGAAAAGTAATAGAGGCCCTCTGCAATTACGACTGGCCCGGAAATGTTCGCGAACTTCAAAATGTATTACTCCGCTATCTTACCTTGAAAAGACTCGATTTCATGAAAACTCCCTCCATCGAGTCGTTTGATCAAAATTATACCTCAAATGAAAATCAGTTTGTGCAAACCGGCCGGAAGATTCAGGACTTGCAGTCTGCCATAAAGGACTTTGAAAAAAAGCTGATAGCCAGGACACTGGAACAGAATCAGTGGCATAGAGAAAAGGCGGCTTCAGTCCTGGGTATATCCCGGAGAACCCTTTTTAGAAAAATAAAAGAGCTCGGGATAAAATAGGCACTATTTGAGACGTATCTGTCTCAAATATAATTTTATCTTGTTATTTCAATATCTAAAGGAAACAACAATCCCATAAAATATTTTTTTGGGACATATATGTCTCAAAATAAAGATTAACCCCTCATCGATGGATCAAACTATTATGTTATAACAAATACAATTCTATGGCATATTATTTGCGTGCATGTAGGTCATTTTTTAGAGGCATTTTACTGGCATTAAAATATACCAGGTGTGTATTCAATGCACAGGGGAATTTAGATTTTTTTGGGAAGGGAGGGGGTAAGTATCTAACAGCAACACGGTTTAAGTTTTTGTCAGTTTAAAAATCTTTTTTATCTTAAAGTCTTGTGACGTATAGTTCACACAACTGAGTAAGGAGAACTTGTTATGGAAAAGAATGCAAACCCGAATTTAGCTGCCAACCCGTTGGGTCTGACCATTGAATACAAATCAGAAGCGGAACAACAACAGCA
>JAFDHS010000095.1 GCA_019308655.1 Deltaproteobacteria bacterium | reverse complement strand
TATCAGCATCAGGTTGGCCCCCACCGAGAAGTTGCCTCCCTGGTTGCCGACGACAAGGCCCACCCCTTCCTTTTCCGCCCGCCTGATTGCCTTGAGAGTCATGGAGAGAATATCGCCGCCGATGGTATTCATCTTGGAATGAAACTCACAGCAGAATACCCCGTCACCCAGGTCAATCAACGAGCAGCCGGCATTCTCTTCCACCACACCGCCGGATTGTCTAAGAATTTCCAGTTTGATCCGGTCCGGACGGAACGGTACCTCACGGTACCCACCCGTACCCAAATCATAGAAAAATTTCCTGCCGCCTTCATATTTGTAAAAACGCTCCGCCTTCTTTAGTGCTTCAGGTACTGCCACACCATCTTTTTCGGCCCGTTCAACAAAGTATCTGACATCCAGCGCATCGAACATCTCGAAGGGACCAAGTTCCCAATTGAAACCCCACTTCATGGCATTGTCGACATTCACGATGTCGTCGGAAATTTCGGGAATACGCTTTACCGTGTAGATAAGGATATCCCGCAGGTTTTTCCAGGCAAACTCGGCGGCTTTGTCCTTTCCGCAAATCACCGCTTTCAGGCGTTTGGCCGGATCATCGAGCTGCCTGGCGGACTGAATAAAAATAAACTTGGGCTTTTCCGGCAGGTTGTATTCACCTGTCCTGTAGTCGTAGTAAAAAATTTTGGTGCCTTCGGCGGATTTCTCTTTGCGGTAAAAACCTTTCCCCGTCTTGTTGCCGAGCAAACCCTTGTCCACCATCCTGGCAATAAACTCGGGTATCTTGAAGATCTCCCGCTCTTCATCCTCTGTCAACAACCGGTAAGAATTGTTTACCACGTGAACAAGGGTATCGATGCCCACGAAATCTCCTGTGCGAAACATGGCGGTTTTCGGACGAGCCGTTGCAGGGCCCGCTATAGTGTCCACCTCTTCAAGAGAGAGGCCCATCTCCAGCATGTGTTTGATGGAATTGAGCATTGCGTATATCCCGATACGGTTGCCGACGAAGTTCGGCGTGTCCTTGGCATAGACAATGCCTTTTCCTAACCGATTGCCGATAAACTCGGCCATATGGGAAACGACGTCGGGATTGGTGTCCCGGCAAGGGGCAATTTCCACCAGCCGCATATAACGAGGGGGATTGAAGAAATGGGTAAGAATGAACTTCTTGCGCACGCTTTCCGGAAGGACTTGCGCCATTTCGTTTACGGAAAGCCCGCTGGTGTTGGTGGAAAGGACCGTCCCTTGTGCGATGTTTGGAACGACCTTCTCTGCAAGGAATTTCTTCTTGATCTCCATGTTTTCGACCACAACCTCGATGACCCAGTCGCAATTTCTGATTTTCTCCATGTCGTCATTAAAGTTACCCACCTCTACCAGGTCTGTATACGCCTTCAGGAAAAATGCAGGCGGTTTTGCCTTGATTGCGTTTTCCAGCCCTCTTGCAGCCAAAGCGTTTCTCACCTCAGGACTTTCCAGGGTCAGTCCTCCGGCTTTTTCCTCTTCGGTAATATCCTGGGAGAGGATATCAAGCATTAATACTTCAAGTCCTGCATTTGCCAGATGGGCAGCGATGGTTGACCCAATCACGCCTCCTCCCAGTACGGCAACCCGGTTTATTTGTATCATTTTTTGCCTCCTATAGTTTCGAGCCCCCGAATCCAGACAAATCGAAAAAGTTAAAAAAGAGAGGCTAACTTGATAGTATAGGAATTTCCATTTTATTGGCAAATAAATCAAAGCATTGCAAAAAGTCCGCCCGAAGGGCGCTAAGTTCGAGAAAACAGAACCAAAAAAAATTTAAACCCCAGGAGAAGATCCTGTTTTCAAATAAATGTTCCGTTCAGGGTATGGCATCTCATATATCAGTTGTTTTACAGCGTCTCCAAAAAAATTTGTCATGATGGCGTTGAGCTTGTTACGGAGCATGGAATAAGAATAATGACGGGCAGCTATTTCATAATTCACATCAACCATTTTTTTTCGTCGATCCGGCGATTCTATAATCTTCTTTACATTCCGGACCGTTTTTTTAGAGAGAAAGCCGTCCATGACAGCCAGATCAAACCCCTGGGGTTCAATATCTCTTACGAAAGTAGCGTAACGATTGACCAGCATTGGTTTTTTAAAATAGACGGCCTCAAGAAAGGCATTGCCGAACCCCTCGTAAAGACTGGGATATGTAATAAAGTCCGCATAAGGATAGATGTCCCACAGGGAACATTGGTTTTGACATTTTGCGTGGCTGGTCCAGGGATCGGCGACCCGGGTCGTTACAAAACGCAGGTCCACTTTGTTTTCACAAGCATATTCTTTGAGCCACTCGGCGTATTCAAGCCCTTCGTCACCCGCTTCATGGGAGATGACCAGTTTATACCGCGGGTCTTTCAGTTCCCTCACCAGTTCAACGGCATGCTCGATCCCTTTGCGTTGCACGATCCGCGTAGGTTGTAAAATCATCATGTCATCCGATTTCAGGCCGATGGATTTTCGGAAGATCTCGGCTTTATTTTCATCCACGACAGGCGGATTTTCAAAATCCAGAACATTGGGGATGATGATGGAAGAAATCCCTGTACGAAGTGCCAGTTGCTCCTGGGCTTCAGAGTTAATCACGACATGCTTGATATTGGGCAAATTGGGAGGAAAGGCCATGCGGAGGTAGTCACTGACGGCATTCACTGAATAACGAACCCTTTCCCAGAAAAAATCATGATGGTGGGCAATGGTAGGGATCTGAGTTTCGGCAATGATTTCCGATAATGCCAATCCAAGGGGGATATGCATTGGAATGGTCAGCGCATTCTGGACAACTAAAAAATCAATATTGAATTTATTTATAAACGCATACAGTTGATCTTTTAAAAATGCTCTTAATTCATGAATCGCTTGAGTTACAGACGGTTTTCGTCCTTTTTTTCCAAAAACCCTCTCATTGATCCATATATTTCGTTCATGTTTAAAAAATGCTTCAGGAACGTGAAAGCTCTTTTCCGTATCACGATCCAATTCTCCGGCAAACCAAAAAGATTTATGTCCACTTTTTTCAAAAACTTCCGCCCACTTGCTGGCTTCCAGCGTAACCCCGTCCGTACCTGAAAACCGGGTTGAAACAAATCCGATGTTCTTCACGATATTTTCCAGCCTCTATCGAAGGAATACACCTCTATTCGATTATTGTTTCATATCAAAGAGTTAAACTAACACCCATGATACAGGGCCGAGACCCCTTCACAGTATATCTCAGCCACCATCTCAAAAATTTGTTTCTCTATGTTGATATCCCGATTTAGTCAACAAAAAATGATTATCAGGCTTTTATTTTATGTTCAGACACAAAGATTAAAGTTGTCAGATTTTTTTTAATATAATAAAATTTATTACATAATAATTAAATCGACAGTTTGATCACCACACTAAAACGCCTCTGGATCTTCACGGTAAAAATAAAAAATCAATTCCCTAATTCAAGGAAACTATGAATGAAACAGGAAATCATTCGCCAAACAGAATATATAATTCATAAATCAAGACTAAAAGGCATTAAAAATTTACCGGCGGCTTTAGAGCATAAATTCGGCAGCAGCATATTGAGATGGTTTGTTTCAAAAGTGATTGAGGATACGATCCATATCGAATTAACTCTATGGGAAACCGAAGCCAATAAGTTCTCCGGCAACATCAGCGAAACATTTTTCCCGGGCAACACAGCAATTCTAAATATCATTCCCACAGGTATCGGATGCGATATCGGCGGATATGCCGGCGATGCAGCACCGGCGAATTGTTTGCTGGCATCCTGTGCGGATTATGTGATTACGAATCCCAATACCGTCAATGGTTCAAATTTTATCTCCATAACCGACAATACGTTGTATGTAGAAGGTTATCTCATCGATTTGTTCTGTCAGGGAACAATAAATCTTTACGCGCCCTATTCAAACCACATCGGGTTGATCATCGAAAAGACAAGCGAAGAAAATATCGAAACCGTCTTGAATATTGCCAATGCCGTCAGAGCCGTTCATGGAATAAATATTGAACACCATGTCGTCACGGATGAATTGATCGGGGGGCGTTGTGTTCAGAACAAGTCAGGGGCATATGTCGGCAATGTCGACAATCCCCGCACCTTGTTTAAAGCGTGTGAAACTCTGATTAAAAAAAGAGTTAACGCCATAGCGGTTACGTCCAATATAAAGGACTTGCCATTGGATAATTATGCCCGGCATTTTCAGGGAGCGCATCCCAATCCCATCGGCGGCACGGAAGCGATTATCTCTCATCTGATTTGTAAAAAATATAAATTACCTGCTGCCCATGCACCAATGATTAATGTAAAACGACTGGATTTGGCAAGCAACATCGTGGATGCCAGAAGTGCAGGGGAATTTGCATCCACCAGCGGAATCGCCTGTGCCATGATCGGTTTAAAAAAATCACCCCAGATTCATCTCAACTGCCGTATTAAAAACATTTTCAATATCAATAACTTGCTTGCAATTGTCGCACCGGCTACCGCATTAGGCGGCATACCGATGATCTATGCACAAATTCACGATATCCCGATTATTGCCGTGGCAAACAACAAAAGCATTTTAAATGTCGGTAAATCCCATTTAGACTTAAAAAATGTTTATGAAGTCGGCAATTATTTTGAAGCCGCCGGGGTGATACAAGCCTTGAAATCAGGTTTGAATATTTCAAGCATCTACAGGCCCATACCCACATTGAGAGATTGAAGAATCGCCGGTATACTTACGCCGGGCTTACCTTTGGGCCTTGAGCTTTCATTTTTTACCTTTGCAGAAACACCAAACTCAAATCCGGCCAATAGGTAATAACGAGTACCGCAACAAACAGCACGATCATAAACGGTATGGCGGCACGGTAGAGTTCAGTGATGGGTTTTTTGAATCGATAGCCGGCGATGAACAGATTCATGCCCACAGGCGGCGTCAAGTAGCCGATTTGCATGTTGGCCAAAAAGATGATGCC
>JAFDHS010000094.1 GCA_019308655.1 Deltaproteobacteria bacterium | reverse complement strand
GGTCACGATTATACCGACCGGCTGAATTTTTTTTTGAACGATAGCGTTTGTGGTCAGTGTGGTACTGAGGACAATGCGGCTTATTTTTTGGGGATCTATATCTTCCGTAATTTTCTCAAGACCCGGCAGAACCGTTTTAAAAAGATCAGCAGCATCTGTGGGCACCTTGATCTTTTTTACAAGACCTTCCTGATTCAAAAGGACGACATCCGTGTGGGTGCCGCCGACATCCAATCCTATAATCATGACATTTACCTTATAAAATAAATTATTTAAATAATTCCGGCTGCAGATACAACTGATAGGCTTTACATCGCTTTTTCAAGCGGCATTCCCTGCAAACATCAACGTGAATGCGAGGCCGTCCTTTTTTTCTGGGACAACAAATATATGTTTCGTTTCTGTGATTTTCCATCACGATATATTTTGAACTATTCAGCATATTCATAGGGGCTTTCAAAAAAAACTTTTCTCGGTTATAACAAATACGGATACCATCTATAACCAAGAGACATTTGCCTGTCAATTCAAGATCGAAAGCCAAACAGGGTAAACGCATTTAAAAGTCGATCTTCAAGCTTTTTCGATCTGTGCAATTAGCAGTTATCGTTAGGGACTTCAGGAGTAGGTTTCAGTGTTCAGGTATCAGGAATGAGAAACGCGATAGCTGAAACCTGACACATGAAACCAAACAAATGCCGTGAAAAACCTGTTGCCTGAAAAAACAAGAGAAAAAACTTGATCATCGAGTAAAAACTATTGCCGTTAACTACCGAGTGGATTTGGGAACGGAACCGACGTTAAACAAAGTTTTTAAATTGTTGAGATAAGGTTTGTATTTCAGGTGTTTTTGAAACTCAAGAAGTGAAGGGTCTTGGAAAAAGATCATAAGAAAAAGCGGTCGGTCATCCTCAATTTGAAGTGCCCGGTCTGATATAATTTCCCCTAATATACAAAGAAAGCAGCCTCTATATGTTGAATCTTTCCATATAGAGGCTGCTAATCCTTGGTCTCTTAATTCTGAAATTTGTGCTCTTTATGGCAAAAAATAATTCTTTCCGCTACTAAGACACGAAGAGAAAAAATTTAAAAAATTACTTTGTGCCTTAGTGACTGGCAAACAACTTTGGTTCCGGCTTGCCCGGCTTAGGTTAAAGGACAAACCGGGAACGCCGGGATTACCTTTGCCTAAAAGTTGAATGACAATTTTGCAGCAAACATGAACCAGTTTTTGTCGGGGAAACCATCAGGATTATCCACGTCCAAAAGATAGGCGGTTCCATCCATCCAATGGCCTTCCATCTTGAAAACCCAATACTCGTTGATATCAAAGCGTGAGGACAGCGCAAGGTCCTTTGACCATGCGCTATAATCTTTTTCTCCGAGCAATACCCTTTTGTTACCATCTTTATCCGTGGCATCCGGATATGCCACGGAATAATATGTTCCCAACTCAAACCAATCGGTGAAGCGGTAGGAGGCGCCGACATAATACCCTTCAAGCTCCTTGGGAGTTTTCGTCAAATCTGAGCAAACATCCATTTCCAGGTTAAAATATTCACAGGCCAGGACCAGATTCTCCCACGTATATTCGGCGGATAGAGTGTACGCGACCAGGTCTCTAAACTCGAATTCACCGTCCACGATCCCCATTGCTATGGCCGTCAAATCAATGTCTGCGTCCGCCTTAAAATCCGCTAAAAATATGCTGGATCCTAGTCGTAGACCCTCGAGGGGCGTATTCCACTGTAAAGCGCCGTTATATACCTCGTCCACTTTAAAGTCGGTGACATCAACATCCACATCCACGCTCGTGCCCATCTGTCTGCTCATCCCTGTGCTCATGTTGAATGATAATAGGCTTTCAATCATCTTTGCGATGCCGTTGTCGTTATCCACATTCATTGTGCCGAGCTGCAACTGGTAGGCCGCGCCGCCCATTATACCGAGCGATACATCGCCATATAAACCGACCCCTTTCAATCCGACAAATGCATCACGAAAGGATTCAAGATATACGCCCGACGGGAGCAGAACACTTGTACGCAGCAGGTCAATATCTCTGGTTTCGTTGTACAAGCCAAACGGCACCTTCAATTTACCGGCGCGAAGCCCGGCCCAGTCCCGCCAATGATAATCCGCAAATGCCCAATCTAGTATAACTTCATCATTATTAAGGTCTCCAAGGTCGCGTGCAAAAAATTGCATGCCCACACGCAATTCATCGGTCAGGTCTTTGGAGAAATTTATTCCTACTTCATTGAACTGAAAAGTTCCGCCCTCGGTGTCATTGGCCAGATAGTTGTAACTGTCGGAATACAAATAACCTTGAGAGATAAATCCGTGGATATCAACGCTACCTAACTCGGCTGCCCGGATATTCTTCGCAAATGCAACACTCATCAATATCGTTATAAAAATGATTGCCGTTTTTTTCATTTATCAGCCTCCTAATTTGTAGAAATGGTTTTTACACTATCCTTATTCGTTCCGGAAGAAATATAGCCTATCGCCCCTTCGGTATTAGCTACATAATCGACGAGTTTTTCTTCTGCATCAAAGCATTTAGGCGCCTTGCCCTTACCGGTAAAAACCTGTTTTTTCCAATAGTTCCTGTATTGGGCGGAGGTTTTCCCAACATATTCCTTAATAAATCTTTTGTGTACTTCGCCCTTTTTCAATGTCACAAAGATGATTTTCTGATTGTTGTCCCACTTTGTTTTCCTGCCGAGATAAATGTTTTGTATATCCTTTTTGGACAACGAGCTTGCAGGCACATTCTTGTTGCCTATGATGATCACATCGCCATCGGATGCAGCGGATATTAAAACACCGGTTGGGAATGAGAAACAGACCAGCATGAATGCTGCAAGAAATATCCCTATTCCGTCTTTAATTTTCATACGTTCTCTCCTTTTAAATTAAACTTGATATTCTATAAAATTAGAAGTCCCCGAAATCATCATCCATAGAGACGACCTGATCCGACATAACCTCCCGACTGTCCACTATTTTTTTTGCTTTGAAATTTGTAACTTCAGATAAAGAGGTGTTTGTAGGGCGTATGTCAACCATTCCTTTTGCCGGACCTCCGACCAATGTCGTCAGTTCATTTACAAATTTCTTCATTTGCTCGGCCTGTTGCTTCATCTCTTCCGACGCTGAAGCAGTCTCTTCGGCATTGGCCGCATTCTGCTGGGTCACCTTGTCCATTTCGACAACGGCCCTGTTCACCTGTTCAATACCTTGTGCCTGTTCATTTGAAGCAGCAGCAATTTCACCAACCAGTTCACCACCCTTTGAAACATTTCCGGCAACCTCCGTAAAAGCCTCATTCGTTCTGCTTACAAGCTCTGAACCCTCGTTTACTTTCTTCATTGTACCTTCGATCAGTTCTGCCGTATTCTTGGCTGCTTCGGCAGCCCGCATGGCCAAGTTCCGAACTTCATCTGCAACCACGGCAAAGCCTGCTCCGGACTCACCGGCCCTTGCAGCCTCAACCGCCGCATTCAAGGCCAGAAGATTGGTCTGGAAGGCGATCTCATCGATGGTCTTGATGATTTGCTGAGTATCTTCACTCGCCTTGGAGATATCCTCTATTGAATTGATCAATTCGTTCATCGACTCATTGGCCTTATCAACAACATGGTTGGTCTTTTTCATAAGGTTATCGGCCTGATCGGCATTGTCCGCGTTCTGCTTGGTCATCGAAGACATTTCTTCCAGAGATGAAGATGTTTCTTCTATAGATGCGGCTTGTTCAGATGCGCCTTCGGAAAAAGACTGACTGGCGGAAAATATTTGGAAAGAACCCGAAGCAACTCTTTGGGAAGATTTGTTTATCCCTTCGGATAGTTGATACAAAACCCTTGTGATGGACCGTTTAATAACTATGAAGATTATAAATACAGAGATACCTATAATCAAAAGAGAAAGTATTACATTTATATTATTACTTTTTTTTGCGTTTTTAATAACCGATGAAATATTTTCCGAAACATTATGCTGAACGGCAATGGAAAGCTCGTTGAGTTTCTTTGATATATTCTTATTTTCCTCCGTAAGATGAACAATATCCTGTTCGGAAACATCATCTGTTTCATCTCTACTCATTTTATAATAGACGGAATTTGCTGAATCGGTATAGCTCTCCAGTATGGTTGATATTTCAATAATATTTTGCTGATTTTTTTCGCTGATTCCGCTCAGACTCTTCAAACCATTTAAAGCCGTTTTTACACAGGATGCTTCTTTTTTTGCTTCATCCAATAATTCGGATTGGCCGAGCATCACCGCGTCTTCGTAAAATTTTGTTTGGCGGCCGAAACCGGCGATTACCTTTTGGCTGATTTCCGTTGATGTAACAGCAAAATTTGAAATATTTGACAGCTTGTCTTGAATCCGATGGAAGGTAGAATAGGAAAAAAACAGTGAAAATATATATCCAATAATCAAAACACCGATACTTGACCAGATTCTTGCGGAAAGTCTAAGTGAAGTTCCCATTTTGGATTTACTCCTTTTAATGCAATAATTCTTGGCGGTTAATTTTTGGTTGGGAGTTGATATCAGCGCGGGTTTTTATGATTTTTCAAAACAATCTTATATTTTGTCTATTTTATCGGCATTTTGATTAAAAACTTTAATAAAAAAGGTCAGTATTTTTTTCTCAATATCTTAAAGCCGCTTTTTGTTTGACATGCAGGCGCCGTTTCACTATCATTTTTATATTGGATCCGGCAGATAAAAATAAAACAACCGGATCGTTTTGACAGGAAAAGCATGAAATCCAAATCCGTTAAGTACTCCCCATTACGAAGACATGAAAAATTTCTTTTTAAAATCATCCCCATTTTCGGCCTGCTGCTAAAACTTTTGCTGCACTCGTACCGTCTCATCGATGTAAAAGGTAAAAAAGAGAAAAAAAAGGCTCTCTTGGAATCAAAAGGAAGGGCCGTTTATGTGACGTGGCATCAGCGAATATCTTATTTTTTTTATATTTTGCC
>JAFDHS010000093.1 GCA_019308655.1 Deltaproteobacteria bacterium | reverse complement strand
CCAGGGTCGCACCGATTACAATTTGGATAGTTTTCGTAAAATCTGTGAATTGCCATTTTAAAATCCTCCCTCGATGTTTTGGTAGATCATATATTTTTTATTTTTAATTGTCAACAAAAATCTTTTGATACGACAATAAAATTATTTTGTTGACATTTTAAAAAATAAAAACTAAAATGGCAAGCATGAAATTAAATGTTGAAAAAATCATAAAAGAGCTTGAAAGAATCGACAAATCCCAAAAGTGGTTATCTGATCAAATTGGAACATCTCAACAATTAGTTAATTACTGGTTACGATCGGAAAGCCTGAGGGGTGCAGATCCTATCGGAAAGATACTCCAAATCAACCCGAGAGATTTAATCAAGTAGGGTATGAGATATGGGATTAGGAACTAATGCTATTTAATCGAGATAAAATAATTTTAGACCTTTGTGGTGGTTCCGGGGCATGGTCAAAGTATTATAAAAATGCGGGGTATGATGTGAGGGTTATTACAACTCCGGAGCAAGATGTAACGGATTATATACCGTCTGAAAATGTGTGGGGAATTTTATCTGCACCTCCTTGTACTATGTTCTCATTAGCCAGAACAAAAGCACGGCTACCGAGGAATTTGATTGAAGGTATGATCCCTGTAAATGCGTGCATTCGAATTGCCGTAACATCAAAACCTAAATTTTTTGCATTAGAAAATCCTATAGGGTTGTTGTCTAAATTTTTAGGGAAATGGAAATATGATTTTAGCTACAATCGGAAATATTAAAGATGCCGAGAATGTTGGGATAGCTGTTCTTGATAAATATGGTGGTAGTGGGGGTTTAACTTCTAAATTACAGGAAATAGCTTTTCATATCCAGAATTTAGCAAGGGGTTTGGTGTCTCAGCAACACAGGGCTGATGGATGCTATGCAAAATATAATGAGGCTGATCCAGCCACTTAGACCGGAAAACGAAAACATGCCCCACACTCCCTGTCGCTAACAGGTCCATCCTGGGGCGTCTGAGGGACAAACAGGACACCATGAGAAAACCGGATCAACCGGCCCTGATCCATTGAGGTTACGCTCATGGAAGAAAGATGTTAGACACAGTGTGGGGCATATCCCAAAGGAGGTTGTATGACCAAAAAATACCGAGAAATATTCAAAGTTGACCAGATTGAAAATCGTGGCATAAATTGGTTTGTCGCTGATTTCGGGGAGGATTGGGGTGGCGAGCATTACATTCTAACCTCAAACAACATGCACATAGACGAATTCGCGTGTTATTCCGAGGGCGCAAAAGCTGATGCTGAGCTGGTGGCAAAACTGTTAAACTGTTACTTTAACAATCAGATAAAATTTGAGGAGACTACATGAAATATCTAGTCAGAGACACGGAAATAAATAAAATGGAAGAGATTATTGTCGAAGCTGAGCGATTTATAGAAAAAGCTGAGGCATACCGGGACCGGCTGAAAATTGACGCATGGGCAACCGATGGCTGTAAGGAGTCAGCGGCCATGAAGCGGGCCTCGATGGATCTTACGAGGGCCTTGGTGGAAGTAAGAAAACCATAGAGATATAATTCTTGACATTATTATTCAGCCGGGTTATGGATGAGTATGCATAATTCAACATTATCAATAATGATAATATACTTTAAATTTAAAGAAGTCCTGGAAGCCGTAACCCGAGAGGGCCGGGGAGTTTGTGTTGAAACTCTGCATCTTCCAGGGCTTCTTTTTGTTTGAAGGGACGTAAAATGACATTCCGCAAAATAGATACCTGCCTGTGGAGAGATCCATGGTTTGAGTGTTTGAACCCAAATGAAAAACTTGCCTTTATTTATTTCTGGTCAAATGATTATTGTAACCCGGCTGGAATCTATGAAATTTCAGAAAAAAGGATATTGTTTGATCTTGGATATGGTATCGAAACGGTATTTGAACCATTAAAAAAGAAAGTCGAATGGTATCCAGAGCAATCAACGGTGTGGGTTAAGAATTTTTTCAAGCACCAATGCCAAAACGATAAGTTTGCAAAAGGTGCCATTAATGCAGTAAAAGGAGATAAGTTTAAATTACAGATATTTATAAAGCATAACTTAAAGCTATTAGAAAGCTATAAAATTGATACCAACGGATATGGTATATAAATGGTATGGAAACCAACTTATCTGATCTTATCTGATCTTATCTTCTCTAGTCAAGTAGAAGTAAGATATATATGTACTATATAGCTATAAAGGAAAAATCGAAAATGCCAGAATTGAGAAATTATCAAGACAGGGCAATTATCCAACTTCGGGATTGTGTATCGAATGGATTGAAAAAAGTTATCATGGCACTTCCAACTGGCGGTGGTAAGAGCCTTATCTTTGGCCAGATTATTTCTAATGCAATTGATAAGGAAAAAACTGTTCTTTGGTTGGTTCACAGAAGAAATCTTGTTTATCAGATGAGAGATGTATTGCAGGAATTCGGTATTGATTGTGGTTTAATAATGGCCGGAAATGAATCAAATACAAAACTACCTGTTCAGCTTTGCACTATTCAAACATTAGGCCGTAGGTTAAAATTAGCAGATCCTTTTAGCAATCAATTTTTCATTAATGCTGATATTGTGTTGATAGATGAGGGTCACAGGTCAATCAGCAAGACGTATATGGATATTATTAAACTGTATCAAGATAAAATAATAATAGCTTGTACTGCCACTCCAATGAGGGCCGACGGTATGGGTATGGGGAAAGTGTATGAGGCTATTGTGGATGTATCGGGTGTTCAAGAGTTAATCGATCAGAAATATTTATCACCTGTCAGATATTTTGCGGCTAAGGCACCTAATTTGAAAGATATCAAAATAGCTCGTGGTGATTATGTTGTAAAAGAGCTTGGTAAGAAGATGAATAAAACCAAGCTTAACGGTGATATAGTTGAAAATTGGTTAAAATTTGGTGAGAATAGGCAAACTATTGTATTTTGTGTGAATGTGAAACATTCAATAGCGATATGTGAGGAATTCACGAAACAAGGTGTATCTGCAGAACACCTTGACGCCAGAAGTAGTGATGAAAAAAGAGACGATGTTTTCCAGAGAATGGAAGATGGGGACACGAAGGTTATTTGTAATGTTGGACTTTATCAAGAGGGTCTTGATGTACCGGCTGTATCTTGTATTGTAATGGCACGGCCAACAAAAAGCATGGGTCTATGGAGGCAGTGTTGTGGTCGCGGGTTGAGAATATTGCCCGGCAAAGAAGACTGTTTTATATTCGATCATGGTGGTGTGATTGAGGAGCATGGATTTTTAGAGGATGAAATTGAATGGACTCTTGACGGAAAAAAAATTGCCTGGAAGAAAAAGAAGCGCAAAAAATCAGAACCAAAGCCAGCGAAATGTAGAGTGTGTGGTGAAATCTTTATGGGACTGAAGACCTGCCCGAGGTGTGGTACAGAACTAAAGAAATTTGGCAAGAAAATCGAAACGGTAGACGCTGAATTGGTTGAATTAAAAGGTGTTAGAAAGAGAAATAGAGAATATTCATGGGACGACAAGAGAAAATTAATGGGTGCTCTGCAATGGCATGTTGAAAAAAAGGGCTATCGTAATGGCTGGGCAGCACATACTTACAAAGATTTTTTCGGGGTTTGGCCAAACGACAAGCGTGTCAAAGACGTAGCAGCGATTGAGCCACAAGGAAATATTAAGAATTTATTAACTCATATATTAATTAAGAAAGCCAAACAATATCAAAAAAAGAGGGCTGCAAATGGATGATATAAAAGACCGAACAAGAGGTAGATGGCCGGGGATATTTTCAGCTTTGGGCATTTCTGTTGGAGAGGGAAAGCATCAACCGTGTCCCGTGCCCGGTTGCGCCGGAACTGATAGGTTTAGATTTATTGATAAGGATGGATCGGGTTCATGGTTTTGCAATCAGGGACATGATGGAAAACAAGCTGGTGATGGGTGGGAACTTTTAATTCTTTGTTTAAATGTGGATTTCAAAGGTGCTGTGCAAGCGGTTGAGGGTGTGATTGGATCTTGCCAAAAAACAGTTATCAATAATGGACTGCAATATAACTCTGAATGTTTGCGGAAAATGTATAAAAACTCAAATCCGCTTACCGGGCAGTGTATAGCCAGCAAATATTTAAAAAGTCGTGGTCTTTCAACCTTTCCACCGACTCTCAGATTTTTAGAAAATTGTTACGAACCTGCCACACAAACAAAAATGCCAGCTATGTTAGCGACTTTTTCTGCACCTGATTCTGAAGCTCTCACTTTACATAGAACATATCTTTCCAAAGATGGCAGGAAAGCGAACCTTGAAAACTGTAAATTAACCATGACACCAAAAAAACCGATGGCCGGGGGCTCGGTCAGGTTATTCCCCGCTCAAGAATTAGTCGGAATAACAGAGGGTATTGAAACTGCAATAGCTGTGCATGAATTATACAATATCCCGGTATGGGCAGTGCTGAGTACATCTTTGATGATTTCATTTCAGCCGCCGGAGGGCATAAAAAATATTATGATTTATGGTGACAATGACCTGAACTTCGCGGGGCATCGGGCGGCTTATATTCTAGCGAATAAATTACACCTAAAAGACTATGCGGTCGGCGTGAAATTCCCGGAACATCCAGGTTGTGATTTTCTAAATGAATTGGCGAGTAAAAAAATAAGGGAAGTTGATGAACAAAACAAATAAGCCCAAAAAACCCGAACCAGGTGAGATTGAATCCATGTTTGTAGATTGGGTTCTTAATGCAATAATAATTTTACAGGAGGCAGAAAAATGCGAGATAACAGAAAAAAAGAGCGTCGTATAGGGCTGGATCGAAGGGGTTTCGAATATTCGAGGCATATCCCGGAGTTAAGATCGGGCAATGATCGCAGGATACCCTGGGGAAATCGCAGAACTGGGATGACAGATCGTCGGATTAATTCGTTTTATCCTCATGATCCTGTAAGAAGGCAACTAAATGAAAACCATTAGAGTGTATATTTTAGCGATCAGATGTTTTTTGAGGGGT
>JAFDHS010000092.1 GCA_019308655.1 Deltaproteobacteria bacterium | reverse complement strand
AATAGAGCCATTTTGTGTAAAACAGCCATTTG
The DNA here is from genome assembly GCA_019308655.1 of Deltaproteobacteria bacterium. Classification (GTDB taxonomy): domain Bacteria; phylum Desulfobacterota; class Desulfobacteria; order Desulfobacterales; family JAFDHS01; genus JAFDHS01. The sequence continues at coordinate 6,330 of JAFDHS010000092.1, read as the reverse complement.
AATTATGGAACCGATGGGAGTATTGAAATCTATAGATTTTAAAGGCTTGAAGATTAGAGGATGATGTGTAATTAAAAGATCGACATTATTTTTACAGGCTTCTGCAACGACATCAACAGCAGGGTCAAGAGCAACCAGAATCTTTCGAACAGGCCAGTCCCTTTGGCCGACCTGCAACCCTGCATTATCCCATTGTTCAGCAAGATTTAAAGGGGCCAAACGCTCCATAAGACTGATAACATCAGATATTTTTGCAATCATTCTTTATATCAAGCGCTGAAATTAAGAGCCTGTTTAAAAATAGGGATCGAACCGTTTTCACGCTTTAGCACCCGATTCGTCAGTTTTTAAACAGGCTCTAAGAATGTTAAACCGTCAACAAACCGTCTTTATGCGGTTACAAAAAAGGCGTGGTATTTAGCACCCACGCCTTAATCCGAATCTATTTACAATCAAAAAGCTTCAGTTTCATTTTTCCATCTCATATCGCCATTATTTTTTTAACCGTTTTTGAATTTGAATAAAATAGAATGTGCTGCAAAATTCTTTTCTATTTGAATGGTTAATGAGATATGGGCCCACCTGGGCTCGAACCAGGGACCTACCGGTTATGAGCCGGTGGCTCTTCCAACTGAGCTATGGGCCCGCAAATCAGACAACTTGAAATTAATAGCCGCTGAAAACTATTTTGTCAAGTCTTATGTGTCAATAAAACTTTTCAATTTTTTGCTCCTTGTAGGGTGCCTTAGTTTTCTCAACGCCTTAGCCTCTATCTGTCTGATACGTTCTCGTGTTACGGCAAAATCATGCCCCACCTCTTCAAGGGTATGGTCCGCCTTTTCCCCTATTCCAAACCGCATGCGCAACACCTTTTCTTCACGCGGAGTTAAAGTTGCCAGAACCTTTCTCGTCTGTTCGGCAAGATTCATATTGATAGCAGCGTCGGATGGAAGCATAAACTTTTTATCTTCTATAAAATCACCCAGATGACTATCCTCTTCCTCTCCAATAGGCGTTTCCAGTGAAATAGGTTCTCTGGCGATCTTTAAAACTCTACGTACCTTGTCTAAGGGAATTTCCATTTTTTCGGCAATCTCTTCAGGCCTGGGCTCACGCCCAAGCTCCTGTACCAGATACCTGGAAGTACGGATAAGTTTATTTATCGTTTCAATCATATGAACCGGAATACGTATGGTTCTTGCCTGATCGGCGATTGCCCTTGTTATGGCCTGCCTTATCCACCATGTGGATCAGATCCAAAAACTGAAGACCCCTGTTGGTATATTTTTTGGCAATGCTGACCACCAGACGCAAATTCGCTTTGATCAACTCTCTTTTAGCCAACTTAGCCCTTCTGCGGCCCTCTTCAACACTGGCCATAATCCTTTTCAAAGTCCTGGCACTGGACTTAATGGCAAATTGCCTCTCCTCCAATTCATCTTGAATCTTTCTGGAATCTATAAATAGTGAAAGCAATTGATCCTCGGCCAGATCACATCGACCAGGTGCCCAATTCACAAACTGATCCTTAGTTGTCAAATTGACCCGAAAATCAGCCGAAGACACATTAAATCTATCTGCACACTTGCAAATCAATTTATCCATGGAATCAAACCAGTCGATCTGTTTCCTTATTTTTTTTTCAATCCCATCTATCACTCCACTTTCAAGACGCCACGGTTTAAGAAGATCAAAAATTTTATTATTTCCACGTGCTATAGCCCGTCGACTCCGGCGTTGTTCATCATGATCACAATCGGATTTAAAAACATTTTCCTGATGCCCGCAGTTTTCTTTATGAAATGCTTTTATGGAAGACAGGATATTTAAAAAGTTGTCAATCTGGTCGGATTCCTCAACATATGCATCCCCTTCGTCCACATCCCTTAGCACATGCTTTGGGCGAAGCGATCCCTCTTGGATATCATTCCCCAGTACAATAATACTCTCCACCCCTAAGGTAGTCTCCAACATGGCCTTTAATACTGCCTGTTCGCCGGCCTCTATTTTCTTGGCAATCTCGATTTCCTCTTCCCGGCTCAAAAGCGTAACAAGTCCCATTTCACGGAGATACATCTTAACAGGATCGGTTACGGAACCAAAATCGGTTGCCGAGTCACTAATTTCAGTCACTTTTACTGTAGTTTTATTAGGCTTCCCTATTTTTTTGTTATTTTCATCCACGATCTCAATGTTCAAATCATCAAACAACATGATCGTTTCATCAATCTGGTCTGACGACATCATCCCGTCGGGAAGTATATCATTAATTTCATCATAAGTCAGATAACCCCTTTTTTTCCCTTTTGAGATTAATTCTTTATAACTATTTTTATTGATATGATTTACTTTAGTATCTTTTGGTTCTTTCCGCGTAATAACGGATTTTTTTGCCATAAATATTTGCCTCCTCTAAACTCCAAACTATTTATCGCTTTTTTCCGGCCTGAATTTGTTTTTCCGTCAACAATTTCAAAAGGAGTTCATTATCATGACTCTCTTCCGCTGCTTTTATTTTCTGTAACAAGCTATTTTTATTTCGATTTCGGCTATATACAAACTGTTCAATCAACTTCATACAGCCATCATTATCCCAGCAATCCTCCCCAATCGCTAACGAAGCTATAATACGCCTTTGTTCCTTATCCTGAACAAAGGACACCAAGTCAGACACCTGCCTGCCGGTTCCGGACTTATATTTTAAAATCGACCCCCCTATTGATTTCAAGGTATCATTTTCGAAATATTCAAGAATATTACGATTGCTTATTTCATATAATATTTTTGGAAACTGAAGCATCATCGCAATTATCTGCTTTTCAAGCCGGCTCCAGTTTGCAGGGTGAACTTTCCCATTGCCCCTGTTCAAGGGCATTGTTTTCCCATGAATTGGTGATACGTTAAAATTTGAAACCCTCTTCTTACCCGCAACTTTTTTTTCAGCAGAGACATTACGAATTTTTTCCAAAACAGCTGTTTCATCAATATCGATAAGTTCCGCCGCTTTCTTAATATATAAAGATCTTGCCACACTGTCACTGATAGCAGCCAAAGGTGCTTTTAAATCCGACATAATATTGATTTTACCTTCTATGGAAAAACCGTGCTTTTTTACAGCGGATTTCATCAGGAAGGGCATGACCCCCAAGGCATTGCCGGCAGCTTTTTCAAATGATCCGGATCCGAATTCTAAAAGATATGAATCAGGATCATATCCTTCAGGCAAAACGATAATACGGACATCCACCCCTTCTTTCATAAAAATGTCTATACTGCGCTGCGCAGCCTTTATACCTGCTTCGTCCGAATCATAAACCAGTACAAACCGACCGGCATATCCTTTAAGAAGCCGAACATGCTCTACCGTCAGCGATGTTCCCAGCGTTGCAACCGCATTGGATATGCCATGCTGAAAAAGAGATAAAAGATCAAAATATCCTTCGACAATGTAAACGGTATTCGTCTCTCTGCATTTCTGTTTTGCTTTGTGCAGACCATAAACGGAACGACTTTTATTGTAGAGCGGTGTTTCGGGAGAATTCAGATATTTTGGCAGTGAATCGTCTAATACGCGTCCACCAAAACCGATCACCCGCATGCTCACATCAAAAACCGGGAAAATTATACGATCTCTGAATCGATCATAAAAACCGTTTTTCCTTTGTGTATGGTTTTTATTCCTGGCAACAATCAAACCTGACTTTTCAACAAGAACTTCTGGAATCCTCTTTTTTGAAAAAAAATTTACAAGATTATCCCAACCAACGGGGGCATAGCCAAGATTGAATCCATTAACAATATCCTCTGCCATTCCCCGTTTTTTCAAATACACTCTTGCTTTTTCCCCGGCGGTACTGTTTGAAAGAACATTACAAAAAAAAGCCACCGCCTGTTTATTTATTTCAAACAAGCTATCTCTTTCACCGATGCTTTTTTTTTGTTGCGGAGACATGGTTTGAGTCGGAACCTCAATGCCATATCGCCTGGCAAGCATATGGGCTGCTTCAGGAAATGAAAGATTTTCCTGTTTCATCACAAAACTGAAAACATTACCGCCTGCACCGCACCCAAAACAGTAAAATATCTGTTTTTCAGAGTTTACGGTAAATGAAGGGGTTTTTTCAGAATGAAACGGACATAGGCCGAGGTAATTTTTTCCAGTCTTTTTTAAAAGCACTGTTTCCGAAACCACCTCTACAATATCCGCAGTATTCTTAATTTCGAAAATTTTTTCTTCAGGAACGAAAATCGCCAAGAAGAACATCCTCCGTAGCCAAACAAGAATGGGTTAAAATTGTCGGAAGGACAGAAAAAAATATAATCTTTTAAGGAATACGGACAAAATAAATTGAACTCAAAATCCCTTTTATTAAGTGCAAATATAATTAATTTATCTTGACTGCGTTCATAATTTTTTTATAAGGTTATTTATAAATATTTAACAGGGCCTTTAAAATTAAAAAAATAATGATGGCTTGGTAAAAACATAACACAACCGGCAAAGGCGATCGGCAGCTTTGTTATGCGTTCACTTTAAAAACCATTTCAATCTGAAATAACCTTTTGCAAATTAACAAAATTAGTTATCTCATCTCTATTTGTCAAGACAGGAAAATAAGGTTGACATAAAAACGAAGTGACGACCGGAGTGAAATGTCGGACATTGCCTGCAAACAGACGTCGGGTTTGGGGGCATAATGAAGAGCTTTGCATAACCACCTCTTTTGTCCGATTTCTGCATCAAGGACATATTTTAACCCTCGAAATATTCTATATATTCCTGTGATTAAAATTTTTGTTATCCTTAAAATCGAACCTAACGGAAAGTTCTACAAAGCTCTAAAATCAATAAATTATTTTGAAAGGTTAATCGCTTCTTTGAGATTTAATGTGCCATCATATAATGCTCGTCCGGATATAACACCAATAACACCAACCTTGTGAAGGGGCAGAAGGTTTTTTATATCTTCTATTGTCGAGACACCACCTGAAGCAACCACCGGTATGGATACGGCTTCGGCAAGACGTCGGGTTTCCTCGATATTCGGACCGGTCTGCATACCATCTCTATGAATATCCGTAAAATTGATTGCCGCGACACCGCAATCTTCAAATCCTTTTGCCAGATCTACGGCTGTAAACCGGGTTGTTTTAGTCCATCCTTCAATCGCCACCCATCCGTTTCGGGCATCAATACCCACAATAATCCGATCTGGAAATGCCTTACAGGCTTCCTTCACAAGAACCGGGTTTTTAATCGCTTCCGTGCCTATAATAATTCTTTTTACCCCAAGCTCCAGAAACATTTCAATTGTCTTCATATTCCGGATTCCACCGCCTACCTGGATGGGCACAGCAACCTTCTTGAGTATTTCACCTATTGAATTCAAGTTTTGCGGACTTTTTTCAATGGCCCCATCAAGATCAACAACGTGAATAATCTCAGCCCCTTCATCCTCCCATCGCTTTGCCATAGCGGCAGGATCATGGGAAAAAACCGTTTCCGCATCCATACGGCCCTGAAAAAGTCGTACACATTTACCATTTTTTATATCAACTGCAGGTATAATTATCATTGTTTCAAAAATATCGTCAGCACATCATCAAGAGCGGAGGCGGCCATTTCCCCGGCGGTAATCCATCTCCATTTTCTTTTAAAAAATGCGCCTATCTTAAAAAGATTTTCAGTTAACGGACGTTGTGTTTCATCAAAACGGCCAACCCATAAAATCCGGCCATCCGATACTCTGACAAGATGAATATCAAAAGCAACTGAAGCGGGAGAATCAACCGCATAAGACGTTCCGATTCGTTCTGTGAAACGATAAATATGGCTTACCATTACCACATCAGCATCAAAAGCACGCCCGGCTGCGACTATAATTTCCACTTCAGAAGGCCCCTTTTTATTTTCCGGCGGCAGACCTGATATGATGCCTTTCGCCTGTTCAGGAGTCAGAATCTTGAAATCCGTACGTTCTTGCATTAAAGAGGTCAAATAGTCCGTCATCATATCCTCTGCCTCTACCGAAACTTCGCCGGTCATAAACATATTTCCGCACAAAGGACACCTGACATCAACATTTTGACCATATACGGCAGCCATATCCTTAAAGGGAAAAATCAGAAGCGTTTCCAGACCGGACAATTCAGGGACTGTTTCCGGCTCTAAAAGATGTGGCTTACAGGAAAATAAAAAGAATAAAACCGCAAAAGATAAAAATGGAATTTGATAAATTTTAGCTTTTTTGAAATCAAAAATCAGCATTTAAATTACAAGACACCTTTGCTTGAATGTAAACCTGTTATCCGCTCGTCAGAAGAAACGGC